>JASMER010000309.1 GCA_030752195.1 Gammaproteobacteria bacterium | reverse complement strand
GTCAACCAGGGAGGTATCGAGCCCGTAATTAATTTCATCCTTATCATATTCATGTTTCAGGGCTCTCGAAAAAAGCTGACGAATCCGGTCAACCGCATGATCTTTCCACGGCACCGAATATCTCTTGTTGTAGAACAGAGTCGCCAGCGGTTCACGGATGGTGTGATTGCTCAAGCCAATTGTGAGCCCCCGCGACATTCGGGAAATGATTCCGCTCTTGATGAGCCCCTGGGCATCGATGACTAGATCGTATCGCTCTGTCTGGAGCGTTTTCTTGAAAGCTCGCACCTCACGGTTCAGGGCGGTACGCCACAGATTTCGCCGCCACCTGCGAATGGCAACCGGGATGACCCGATCCACAGCGGGATGCCAGGAAGGCACATCTACAAAGTTTTCTTCAACAACCCAATCGAAAGAAAGACCCCGGTGGGCTCGATGAGCATCGGTAACTGCCGGCAAGGTGTGGATTATATCTCCGAGAGAAGACACTTTGACAATAAGCACACGCACCGCAATCTAGCCCTCTGACACTTTTATCTCGTTGCTTTGATTTATTTCAGTTCAATCACTTCTGGTGCAACTTCCAACAGTTCTGCTGCAGCGTCAATAGCAAGTTCTGGCCGCAATTCTTTGAGGCAGCGCAGGTGACCAAACGGACAGGTGCGCTCGAAACAAGGCCGGCATTCAACGTCTGTCGCAAGCAATCTTACCTTGTCTGCCAAGGGCGGTGTAAAGTCAGGCGTGGTCGAGCCATAAATGGCAATGACCGGCTTGTCCAGCGCTGCCGCAATATGCATAAGGCCGGAATCATTGCTGATCACGGCCTCAGTCGCGGCAAGAAGGTCAATCGCCTGACTCAGGCTGGTCCGGCCGGCCAGATTCTCACATCTTGCCAGCATAGATGGCTCAACGTCCGCGAGTATCGACTCAACCATCAATTCGTCTTTCGGTGAACCAAAAAACCAGACCTGCCAACCTTTAGCCAGCAAATCATTGACCAGCTCAGCGTAGTGCTCTGCTGGCCATTGTTTGGCCGGACCGAACTCGGCACCTGGACAGATGCCTATAGCCCGACTGTCGTGCTCCAGCCCAAACGCGACGAGCGTTTCCGCTTGCTGCAGGCCTTCAACCGTCAACTCAGGTTTTGGGCAGTCATCCGGTGGAGCAGACTCGGGGGGATGAGCCAGCGCAACGAACCGCTGTACCATGAGGGGATATTTGTCCTTGTCCAGTCGGCGGATATCATTCAACAGAGGCCAGCGAAACTCGCCTGCCCAGCCCGTTCGTCGTCCGATGGCGGCATGAAAGGGTATGAGTGCCGACTTGAATGAATTTGGTAAAACGTAGGCATGATCGAAGTGCCGACTGACCAGCGCTTTTCCCAAACGTTTCCGCTTTCTTAGGCTCAGCTCGCCATGGGCAAGGTCCAACGTCAAGGACTCAGACACCTGAGGCATACGCGCAAGCAAGGGCTGCGTGAATGGTGGAGCCATAACGCTGATCTCTGCGTTGTCATGTTGTTCGCACAGTACCTTAAACAGTGACTGCGCCATGATCATATCCCCGATCCAGGACGGACCTATAATCAGGATATTATAAGTGCTCGCTGAGCTCATAGCTTGGGCAACTCAAAAAGCCTACCACCCTCGGCAGTCAGACTTGATTTTAGTCTCGTTGGCGACTCTAAAGTACCGATATGTTTCGGAAATTCAGAACAGCCGGCGCTCATCCCTGCATTTCAGGAGTGCCAACGGCGAACCCCGTGGATGGTCGTGAGCCCGTTGGCCACTTGTTGCACGCCACTCAAGCGAACCCTCTCTGTAAGCCATGGCCATGCGAGAAGTCGCGCCCCGCGGTGCAGGCATTCCATGCCGGTGCTTCACAAGGTTCGATATTGCTTTTACTGACTTTTTCAGCACCGTGCCTAAGCGATGTTAGGGACGAATCGAACGGAGCCGACAGCGCCCCTATTCGACCAGTTTGACCCACTCGCCGGCCT
>JASMER010000308.1 GCA_030752195.1 Gammaproteobacteria bacterium | reverse complement strand
TTGAAATCGCATTCAGAGTATTGAACAGAAAATGCGGGTTCAGCTGATAGCGCAGCATCAACAGCTGCGCCTCGCTGGCCAAAGCTTCGGAGCGCAGGCTTTTCTCTTTCTCGGCCTGCAACAACTGATAGTATTTGATAATGATATAGAGCGCGCTCCAGGACAGCATGAGCGGAAACGAAGATATGAATAGATCATCAAAGAGCTCTCCAGCACTTGCTGTGCGAGGATCCAGGAACTCACCGAATGGCAGCAAAGCGATGCTGTTACGGAAGGGTTGCCAGAGCGACGCCGCCGCCAAAGACCCGGCCCAGGTGACCAGAAAACGCACGACAAAACCGCGCTCCCAAACCAGTCGGTGCAGTGCGCGCAGGCCGTTAGTTAGCATCATGCCTATTAGCGCAATCAGCACCCAACAGAGGATTCGCGGGATCAGGAACTCAGGATAGACAAACAGGTCCCCAAAGGACAACAGTGCAACCCAAACCGACCAACCCAGAGCCTGAAAAATCCAGAACTGACTGCGTTTACTCAGGGTAATCGGATTGCTTGTCATCGGAGGCGTATTATCAAGACAGCGCTTATGTGATCTCCACTAGGGAAGCAACTCGGCAATCGCGTCTCTTTCTTCTTTGAGCTCAGTCTCGGTCTTGTCCATCAATTCCTGACTGAACGTGTTCACATCAAGACCCTTAACTATCTCGTAGCTGCCGAATGAGCAAGTTACCGGGAATGAGTAAATAAGCCCCTTCTCCACCCCGTAACTGCCATCGCTGTGAATCCCCATGCTGACTGTCTTACCCGCCGTCCCCAGCGCCCAGTCCCGCATATGCTCGATTGCTGCATTGGCGGCAGACGCTGCCGAAGACGCCCCCCTCGCCTTGATTATGGCTGCACCACGCTGTTGCACAGTGGGAATAAAATCATTTACGGTCCATTCCTGATCCACCAAATCCGTCGCTGCCGTTCCAGCGACAGAGCAGTGATGAATATCGGGATATTGCGTGGCAGAGTGATTGCCCCAGATTATCATGCCATCCACCTCAGTGCTGTGCTTGCCGGTTTTTGAAGCGAGCTGGGAAATGGCGCGGTTGTGGTCAAGCCGCGTCATCGCGGTGAACTGACCCGGATCGAGATCTGGCGCATTCCGATAGGCAATCAGGGCATTTGTATTCGCGGGGTTGCCCACTACCAACACTTTGACGTCGCGACTGGCGACTGTATTGATAGCGGCACCCTGTTCGGAAAAAATTCTGGCATTTGCCTCAAGCAAATCCTTGCGTTCCATACCGGGCCCACGAGGTCTGGCACCAACCAGCAGGCAGTAATCTGCATCCTTAAATGCCACCGTCGGATCGTCTGTCGCTACAATGTCGGCGACCAGCGGAAAGGCGCAATCTTCGATTTCCATTACTGTGCCTTTCAGCGCCTCTAGCGCCGGGGTAATTTCCAGCAGTTGCAGAATAACGGGCTGATCGGCGCCCAGCATTTCTCCAGCGGCAACGCGGAACAAAAGGGAATAACTGATCTGACCAGCTGCTCCGGTTACGGCAACACGCACAGGTGCTTTCATAGCGGTTAGTGTCCTTGTAATAAATAGTGGATATGGCAAATTATAGCAGAATCTTCGCTGCTGTCAGAGCTCCGACTAGACTTGCTTTCCGAGCTCAGACTACCTGCGACAAGAACCGATTCCTCAGTAAATGAACATGGCATCACCATAACTGAAGAACCGATATTTCTCCTTGACAGCTTCATCATAGGCGTCAAGTAGCATTTTTCTCGAGCAAAAAGCGCTCACCAGCATCAGCAAGGTGGATTCTGGCAAATGAAAATTGGTAATCATTGCGTCGACAAGCTTAAACTCATAGCCGGGGTAGATAAAAATATCTGTCTCACCGGAAAAGGGCTCCAGCCCTGTCGCTGTAGCAGCGGCTTCCAGACTGCGTACTGATGTTGTGCCAACAGCAATCACCCGCCCACCGCGACTGCGCGCGCCGT
>JASMER010000307.1 GCA_030752195.1 Gammaproteobacteria bacterium | reverse complement strand
CAAGTCCCCAACCGGCTTTAACGTCGATGCCGAGTCCTGACAACACAGCGGAAGCTGATTCACGAGACACCAGCTGCTCAGCCGTTATCGTCGCGTTGTGTGCAAGGATGGCTTCAGTAACCGTCATACGGTCAAACGGTTGGCTAAAATCAATACTGTCATCACCGCAGGGCACCACGGTTGTCCCGAGTACGTCTTGTGACAGTTCGCGTAGTAACTGTTCCGTGAGATCCATTGCGTCTCGGTAGTCCGCATAGGCCCAGTAGAATTCCAGCATGGTGAACTCGGGGTTGTGACGCGTTGAGAGTCCCTCATTGCGGAAGTTGCGATTAATCTCGTAGACCTTTTCAAAACCACCTACTGTGAGGCGCTTCAAATACAGCTCGGGCGCAATGCGCATAAACATGGGCATGTCGAGCGCATTGTGATGGGTCGCAAAGGGACGCGCGGTCGCACCACCCGGAATCGGGTGCAGCATCGGCGTCTCCACCTCCATAAATCCATGACGATCCAAAAACGAGCGCACAAACGCGATCACGCGAGATCGTATCTGAAAGGTCTCGCGAACCTCAGGATTCGCGATTAGGTCAACATAGCGCTGACGGTATCGGAGTTCCTGATCCGCAAGACCGTGGTACTTGTCAGGGAGCGGCCTTAACGCCTTTGTAAGCAGCTGCGCAGACTCCATGTTGATGTAGAGATCGCCCTTCCCGCTCTTACAAAGCACACCCGAGGACGCAACGATATCGCCCAGATCCCAGCTTTTAATGGCCTCCAGCGTGTCTTCGCTTAAGCCTTTGCGGTCGATGTAAAGCTGAATCGTGTCCGATCCGTCCTGGATCAACAAAAATGCGCCGCGGTTGCGAATCAGCCGCCCAGCAACAGCAAAGGAATGATTTAGCTCAGCAAGCGCCTCTTTGGTCTCGGCACCAAATTGTGCCTGCAGATCACCCGCCATGGCCGTGCGCCGAAAATCATTAGGAAAGGCGTTACCCGCCTCACGCAAATTCGCGAGTTTGGCGCGACGCTCCGCAATGAGCTTGTTTTCGTCTGTTGAAGTTGGGTCAGTCATAAGCTGTCCTAGGTTAAAGGCCCTTTTTCAAGGAGGCCTCAATAAAGGGGTCAAGCGCACCATCCAACACTGCCTGCGTGTTGCGGTTCTCTACACCTGTTCGTAAATCTTTTATGCGCGAATCATCCAATACATATGATCGAATCTGACTTCCCCAGCCAATATCAGCTTTGCTGTCTTCCATGGCCTGCTTCTCTGCGCTTCGCTTGAGCATCTCCATTTCATATAGCTTCGCCCTGAGCTGCTTCATGGCGTTGTCTTTGTTCTGATGCTGGGAGCGCTCTGTCTGACAGCTGGTGACAATCCCGCTGGGCTCATGCGTAATGCGCACAGCCGAATCGGTCGTGTTGACGTGTTGACCCCCCGCGCCCGAGGAGCGGTAGGTATCCACCCGCAGGTCAGCCGGGTTTATATCGATCTCGATATTGTCATCAATCTCTGGGGAGACGAACACTGACGAAAACGAAGTGTGCCGCCGTCCGCCACTATCAAAGGGTGATTTTCGGACCAACCGGTGAACACCCGTCTCGGTTCGCAACCATCCAAAGGCATACTCACCCTCAAACTGAACCGTGGCACTTTTGATGCCTGCCACCTCGCCCGCAGAGACTTCGGTCAAGGTCGTCTTAAAGCCCTTGCTCTCACCCCATCTCAGGTACATTCGCAGCAGCATCTCTGCCCAATCCTGCGCCTCAGTGCCACCTGATCCTGCTTGAATATCTAGGAAGGCATTATTGGGGTCCATTTCACCTGCAAACATGCGACGGAACTCAAGGGTCTCGAGCCGCGCGATCAGCTTTTCAATATCGCTAGCGACTTCGTCTGCAGTTTCTTGATCGTCCTCTGCTTGCGCTAACTCAAGCAGCGCAACGCCGTCTTCGTGACCCGCATCGAGTGTTTCGATGGTGTGAACCACCAGCTCAAGTGATGCACGCTCACGGCCTAGACTTTGTGCTTTAT
>JASMER010000306.1 GCA_030752195.1 Gammaproteobacteria bacterium | reverse complement strand
GCATCACAGGGCACCGGTGTAATTGCTGGCGGAGCAATGCGAGCGGTTCTCGAAATTGCGGGCATCCAGAATGTACTAGCAAAATGTTATGGCTCTACGAATCCTGCAAACGTAGTGCGTGCAACAATCAAAGCCTTGTCTGAGATGCAATCGCCTGAAGATGTAGCGGCGCGTCGCGGCAAGTCGGTCGAAGAAATCCTCGGCTAGGGAATACACACATGGCGAAAAAGAAAATGTTGAAAGTGACGCTGGTGCGCAGTCCAATCCGTCAAAATCCAAAGCACAAGTTGTGTGTGAAGGGCCTTGGCTTGAGGCGAATGCATCAGACAGTCGAAGTTGAGGATACACCTAGCGTTAGAGGGATGATAAACAAGGCCAACTACCTTTTGCGCGTTGAGGGAGAAGCGTAATGCGTTTAAATGGATTATCTCCAGCCGCGGGCTCACGCACAGACAAAAAGCGTGTTGGTCGTGGGATCGGTTCTGGCATTGGTAAGACAGGTGGTCGCGGTCATAAAGGTCTGAAGTCACGCTCAGGTGGCTCCGTGAAACCGGGTTTTGAAGGTGGTCAAATGCCTCTGCAGCGCCGTCTTCCAAAGTTTGGTTTTACATCACGAAAGAGTCTTTCTCGGGATGAAATTCGTCTTGCTGAATTGAATAAGATCCAAGGTGACGAGGTCACCATGGAAACGTTGCGCCAAGCACGTCTTATTGCTGGAAACATTAAAGACGTGAAAATCATTCTTGCTGGTGAAATCACGAGACCGATGACTGTTAAGGGCGTGAAAATCACTAAAGGTGCTCAGGCTGCAGTTGAGGCCGCAGGCGGCAAGGTCGAAGTATAAGAATGGCTGCTTCAGGTGCATCAATGGGCGGATTGACAGAGCTTTGGGCTCGTCTTCGCTTCGTAGTGATTGCGGTTGTTGTGTATCGAATTGGTGCGCACATACCTGTTCCAGGTATAAATCCGGATCGATTAGCAGACCTGTTTGAACAGACTCAAGGAACTATTTTGAGCCTCTTTAACATGTTTTCTGGTGGCGCGTTGGAGCGGATGTCGATATTTGCGCTTGGAATCATGCCGTATATCTCGGCGGCGATTGTGATGCAGCTGCTCACAGCAGTAGTACCGTCCCTTGAGGCCTTAAAAAAAGATGGTGAAGCCGGACGCCGTAAAATCACTCAATATACGCGTTATGGAACGGTATTCCTCGCAACTGTCCAGTCGATTGGTGTAGCCATGGGGTTGGCTGGCCAAGGTGTAGCCTTTGCGTCGGATTTCCACTTCCACTTTGTCGCCGTCATAACTTTTGTCTCGGGATCTGTGTTCCTGATGTGGCTTGGTGAGCAGGTCACAGAAAAAGGTATTGGCAACGGCATCAGCCTTTTGATTTTTGCCGGTATCGTTGCGGGACTTCCCGGTGCAATTGGACAATCAGCGGAGGCGGCGCGTCAGGGCGATCTCAATATCTTGGGTTTACTCGCGATAGGTATTATCGCGGTCGGCGTTGTTGCGTTCGTGGTATTTATGGAGCGAGCTCAGCGACGTATTACTGTGAACTATGCACGCCGGCAGCAAGGCAACAAAGTTTATGCAGCTCAACAATCCCATCTACCTTTGAAAATTAATATGGCAGGTGTAATCCCCCCGATTTTTGCATCAAGCTTGCTCTTATTTCCTGCTTCAATTGGTCAATGGTTTGGACAGGGTGAGGGCATGGAATGGTTACAGGACATAAGTCTCGCGCTCGGACCGGGTCAGCCGTTGTACTACCTGTTATTTACGGTTGGGATAGTATTTTTCTGTTACTTTTACACGGCGTTAGTCTTCAATCCACGAGATGTGGCTGACAATTTAAAGAAGTCTGGTGCCTTCATTCCGGGGATTCGGCCAGGGGAGCAATCAGCGAACTATATAGATAAGGTGATGAGTCGTCTTACGTTCTGGGGTGCCTCATATATTGCGGCAGTCTCTCTACTCCCGCAAAGCTTGGTGGTCAGTTTTAACGCACCCTTTTACTTCGGCGGGACGTCATT
>JASMER010000305.1 GCA_030752195.1 Gammaproteobacteria bacterium | reverse complement strand
CCCGCCTTTCCCATAAGCGACGAGCCAGCACCTGCATATCCTCGTTCTTGTCATCCTCATCAACGATCTCCAAACCCAGCAAGGTCTCGACGACATCTTCCATCGTAACGACTCCAACCATTGTTCCCCAATCGTCATCAACCACCAAAGCGAGTTGTTCACGCTTGCTGATCATCAGATCAAACACCTCGGCAATGGTAGCATTGTAACGTGTCACTACCACTTGCCGTCGAAAATCACTGAGCCTGGTCTGATGCCTGTCTTGCGCCTGGGCCATGATGATATCGTTTTTAAGAACATACCCTGTCACTTGATCAGGGTGCTTCTGATAGATTGGAATCCGTGAGAATGGATTTTGTGGGTGCAGGGTAAAATATTCGTCTACAGTCAGATTTTCCTCCAAGGAGAACACAACGGTTCGGGGGGTCATGATATCTTCTGCATAGGAGGAACGGAAACGAAAGAGATTGCGAAGAATCCTCGACTCACTCTCTTCGAGCTGGCCCTCTTTGATGCCAAGTTCCGCCATCGAGGCGAACTCTTCTCGGCTGAAACCAGTCAACTCACGATGCTGCTTCATACCCCGTGTTAAGAACTCTGCGAGCCAGACGAAGGGCAGGAGAATCAAAACTAGATACTTGATGAAGTAACCGACCGTCGGGGCCAAGGTTCGCCAGAAAGCAGCTCCCATCGTTTTGGGAATGATTTCTGAGAAGATCAGAATCATTAGCGTCAAAGCTCCTGAGGCAACGCCAAGGTACTCATCACCAAAAAGTTGAGTTGCTTGAACACCAACTCCAGCGGCTCCTACCGTGTTGGCGATAGTGTTCAGGGTCAGGATGGCGGTGAGCGGCCGATCCACATTTTCCTTCAGTTGAAACAACATTTCTCCGGAGCGCTTTCCTTTTTCCTGCAAAAGAGCAACGTAGGCTGGAGTGATGCTGAGTAAGACGGCTTCGGCAATGGAGCAGACAAAGGAGATTCCTATTGCCATTGCTACAAAAACGATTAGAAGGGTCATGTGCGGTTAGCTAGAGTTCGAGAGAGCGGTCACTCAACGAGGGACCGTAGGCAGCGCCAGTGAACGTACTCCTCAAGGCGGGCTGGCCAGTGATGAAAAAATGGTTAGCGATTACAAAGACTTCTTGATAGCGTAGAGAACTTGCGGAGTTAGATACGTGATCGCTGGTAGCGAGGGAATCACTCATGATTCTCGAGCTGCGAGAGGAAAGTCCGGGCAGCACAGGGCAGGATGCTGGCTAACGGCCAGGCGGCGTGAGCCGACGGAAAGTGCCACAGAGAATAGACCGCCGATGGCTTCGGCACAGGCAAGGGTGAAACGGGGAGGTAAGAGCTCACCGCGGGGCTGGTGACAGACCTGGCAGGGTAAACCCCATCCGCTGCAAGTCCAAATAGGATCGTGATCAGGCGGCCCGTCTGGCGATCGGGTAGGATGCTGGAGGTTGCTGGTAACAGCAATCCTAGATAAATGATCACGGCTCTTAGAAGAGAACAGAACCCGGCTTATCTCCGACTCCGCATTCATGACGGTGGCACCTTTTGACGCTGCAAAATGTTACCGAGCAGGCGTTGCAGGTCTTGCCCGATTTCTGAATCGGGTGACTGCATCATCAAGGGCTTGCGCTGTAAGACTGAGCGTCTTACCAAATCGTTGTTCGTCACATATCCTCGAAAATCTACAGATAGTCCAAAGTATTTTAGACAGGCGGTTTCCATTGCGTGGCCGACCTTGATGTCGTTGTTGGAACGAACCTGATTCAGAATGAGACTGGGTCGATATCTCTCTGTTTGTTGTTCCGCGAAATCAGACATCTCCGGCCCCAGTTCCTTCAGGTGAAGCAGCAATTCACGCGGAGTGCGGATCCCATGCCGATTGTTACGATCCATTGATTCTTCAACCAAATCCCGCAACTCTGGGGTTTCACTGTACAGTCGGATCTGCCGATAGAATGAACTTTTGATGAAACGATAGGCATTTTCGATAGAGGTCGGCTCAGGTATCGCTACCAGTAATTGCGTGT
>JASMER010000304.1 GCA_030752195.1 Gammaproteobacteria bacterium | reverse complement strand
CGATTGAAAAGATTGATCTGTCGCATCCGGGAATCTGGCAGGCCGATGAGTTTCTGCCTTTCATGGAGCGTCTGCGTCGTGAAGATCCTGTCCATTACTGTGCCGAGTCGGCGGTCGGGCCTTACTGGTCCATCACCAAGTATAAAGACATCATGCAGGTCGACACCTCCCCTGAAATTTTTTCGTCGGAGCCGACTATCGGAATTGTGGATACCTATGACGAGTACACGCTGCCAAGCTTCATTTCTATGGACCCGCCGAAACATGATGAACAGCGGCGAATTGCACAACCGGTAGTCGCGCCAGCCAATCTCAAGCGCCTTGAGCATTTGATCCGTCAGAGGGTCTGCAACATACTTGATGACCTGCCTCTGGAAACAGAGTTCGATTGGGTTCAAGAAGTTTCTATCGAGCTTACAACGCAGATGCTGGCGACGCTGTTCGACTTTCCATTTGAAAGCCGACACAAATTGACGTTCTGGTCCGATGCCGCCACTGCGATTCCGGGGGCAGGCGTTGTTTCTTCAAATGAAGAACGCTGGGCTGCGATGGAAGAATGTTTGCAGGTGTTCACGGGTTTGTGGAACGAACGCGTGAACGCCGAGCCGGGGAATGACCTAGTTTCCATGCTGGCGCACGGTGAGGCCACACAGAACATGCCGCCTATGGAGTACTTGGGCAACATAATCTTGCTGATTGTGGGTGGTAACGATACCACCAGAAATTCAATCTCTGGTGGTGTGCTGGCGCTCAATGAGAACCCGGCAGAGTATGAAAAGCTGCGCGCCGATCACAGCATCATTCCCAATATGGTTTCTGAAATTATCCGCTGGCAAACTCCGCTTGCCTACATGCGCCGCACTGCTTTGATAGACACAGAACTGAGGGGTAAACAAATCAAGGCCGGCGACAAAGTGGTGATGTGGTACGCATCAGGAAACCGGGACAGCGAGGTCATCGAGAGGGCAGATGAATTCCTCATCGACCGAGACAAGGCACGTCAGCACTTATCCTTTGGCTTTGGTCTTCATCGTTGTATGGGTAACCGTCTTGCGGAGATGCAGCTGCGTATTCTGTGGGAAGAGATCATGCAGCGCTTCGACACGATTGAGGTCGTCGGGCAGCCAAAAAGGGTTTATTCCAGCTTTGTGAAAGGCTACACCCACCTTCCAGTGAGACTCCATGGCTTGAATTGAGCGGGACTCAGAACAACAGAGCGTAGGGCAGAAAGCAGGGTAAAGTGCGGGCCGGGGTACAGGGAAAAGACCTGGTTAGAATCCAGAGCAGTCCGCTAACGTCCTGATACAACATCTTGTGAGGGTGTCCCAAGGCCCGGACAGAATAGGCTCGAGCGCGTCGGGCAATACAAGGGACTGCCAACGCTCAGCCGACAACGTTCTCTTTTTCAGTCCGGATACGACGCGCATTGCCCTCTCTTCGGGTGAATCCCTTCGCGTCAAAGTATTCCAGAATCTCAATGCAGAGGTTCCTTCCAATGCCGGAAGCATCTCTGAACGCCATCACCGTGAAGGCACCATCCTCGCCCTGGTTCGCCAGCGTCTCAGTAAAAGAGGCGAGTTCCGAAATTGTCTCGGGCAGGTAATGGCGATTGTCGGCAACCTGAATGACGCTCCCTGATTTGCCGGCTTCTTTCAAAATTCTATTCATTGCCTTTAACGGGATGCCGGTCATTTCTACTAACTCTCGGGTTCTGGGCGGTACGTTGCCAGCTTCTTTCAGCAACGGCTGTATCTTTTCCTGAAACTCACGCTGTTCGCGACTGAGCTGAGCCTGATGATCTGGCAAATGGATCAGGGTTCCGCTACGGCTAACGAGGCCGCTGGAGCACATCAGCTCAAGCATCTGACTAAGCATCTTGTGCGAGCCCAAATAATTAAGCTGATTAGACAGAGCAGACTCTCCAATACCTCTTTCACTTGGGCTTTCTCTGTGGAAGTTGGTCAGCGAGAGGCGTGTGCGGTCGCACCAGTTTTGGTAATGGTGCTGAGACAGACAGTAGCCTCCTTGTTTGCCGTCCGCCTT
>JASMER010000303.1 GCA_030752195.1 Gammaproteobacteria bacterium | reverse complement strand
CAGCTCTGCGCGTAACAAAGGGTAGTTCAGAATATTGTCCGGCGGCGCAGTGTAGGAATTCAGCCTGACCCAACCGCTTACGCCGTGGACCCGGCCTACCTTGCCAAGCACTACCTTCTTGTCGGTCGTCTCCCGGTCGCTCATAACGCCCAGTGAAAATAAGACGCTCAGGCCGATGCGGCAGCTGCATCCTTTACCAGGCTCGACACCCTGTCGCTGACCTGAGCACCCTGGGATCGCCAGTAAGCCATCCGGTCTAGGTCGAGACGCAATCGCTCTTCTTGACCACGAGCTACTGGGTTAAAGAATCCGATCCTTTCAATGAAACGGCCATCGCGAGCGCGGCGGCTGTCACTCACCGTGATATGGTAGAAAGGCTTCTTCTTTGCGCCACCGCGGGCCAGTCGTATCGTGACCATATAATTTTCCTAATCGATAATTTACGAAGTAATTCAGATACTTAGCGGCATCAAAACCAGTTCGCAGATCCCACTGGTCAAAAAGCCGGCTATTCTATGTCAAATGCTTAGGTATTGGAAGCTCCGGAACAGCCGCCGCTTGGGGCTTGTCAACCGCACGCTATCCTTAAAATCGCGGAAGTTTTCCACCGGGAGGCATTCCAGGCATCCCTCCAGGGCCCATCTTGCTCTGCAAGCCCCCAAGCCCCCGCATCATGTTGGCCATGCCGCCACCCTTCATCTTTTTCATCATTTTTTGCATTTGCTTGTGTTGTTTCAACAAGCGGTTCAAATCCTGTATCTGAGTGCCTGAACCTTGCGTAATGCGCCGCTTTCTTGAACCATTCAGCAGATCCGGGTTGTGACGCTCGCGCAGCGTCATTGAGTTAATTATGGCCTCCATCCTGCGGAATTGCGAATCGTCAACTTGACCGGCAGCTCCCGGCGGCAGCGCACCCATGCCGGGCATCTTTTCCATGATGCTCGCAACGCCGCCCATATTCTGCATCTGCTTGAGCTGCTCCTTGAAATCTTCTAAGTCAAAGCCTTTGCCTTTTTTGATCTTGCGAGCTAGTCGCTCAGCCTGCTTCTTGTCGACCTTCTGCTCTGCTTCTTCAATCAGCGAGATCACATCCCCCATACCAAGAATGCGAGAGGCAATACGGTCGGGATAGAAGGGCTCAAGCCCATCAATCTTTTCCCCGGTACCGATAAATTTGATTGGCTTGCCGGTGATATGCCGCACCGACAGCGCGGCACCGCCCCTGGCGTCACCGTCCGCTTTTGTGAGGACCACACCCGTCAGTGGCAATGCCTCATTGAAAGCCTTCGCGGTGTTCGCAGCGTCCTGACCGGTCATGGCATCCACCACGAACAGAGTCTCAACGGGATTTAAGTGGCGGTGCAGCGCAGAGATCTCATCCATCATCTGCTGATCAATGGCCAGTCGCCCGGCGGTATCGACCAGCAACACATCGACAAACTTTTTCTTCGCTTCCCGCAACGCTGAATCGACGATGGTAAGAGGGGCCTGGCTGGCGTCGGAAAAGAAAAACTCGACATCGATTTCATTGGCCAGCGTCTGGAGCTGTTGAATCGCAGCCGGTCGATAGATATCTGCGCTGACCAGCATGACTTTTTTCTGGGATTTAGTCTTGAGCAGCCTGGCGAGCTTTGCTGTCGTTGTGGTCTTACCGGCACCCTGCAGACCCGCCATGAGCACTACCGCGGGCGGCACTGACTTCAGATTTAACTCTGCGTTGGCATAGCCCATGATAGCCTGCATTTCGGCCTGGACCAGTTTGATAAAAGCCTGACCGGGCGTCAGACTTTTGGACACCTCTTGCCCGACGGCCCGCGTGCTAACCCGGTCGATGAAATCTTTGACCACCGGCAGCGCGACATCAGCTTCAAGCAACGCACGACGAACCTCTCGCATTGCTTCCTGGATATTGCTTTCCGTAAGGTTCGCTCTACCAGTCAGCTTACGGAAAGTCCCGCTTAGACGCTCAGTTAAATTTTCAAACACACATTCACCTGCTTATCAACGCCAGATCCGGCCGCTGGGCATTGCCACTGAGCTAAGATTATAGC
>JASMER010000302.1 GCA_030752195.1 Gammaproteobacteria bacterium | reverse complement strand
TCCATCGCGATCTTCCAGTTGCAGGCTATCTTCTTCTCGACGTGTAGCGACACGTAGCGGTCTTCAGGGGTCCAGCGCTGAAAATGCTCGGTCAGTACCGAGGCGTATTCTTCAAAGGGCGGCGCATCCAGGTCCATATTGATGAGCACCCAGCCACCCCAAGTGGTCACCTGCACCTCCGGTAGCGTCAGTTCCGCCAGCTGCGCCTGATCAAACTCCCAGTCGCAGTAGGCCTCTTTGAAGCTGCCGTCCAGATGCCAGCAGAAACCGTGGTAAGGGCATCGCAACTCCCGGCTGGTACCTTTGCCCGACTTGAGCGCGCGGCCCCGATGCAAGCAGGAGTTATGGAAACCTTTCAGCTCCCCGGACTCGGTACGCACCAGCAATATCGAATACCGGGCAATGTCATAGACGTAGTAATCTCCTGCCTTCTGCACCGCGGTCTCACGGCACACCATCTGCCATACCCTGGGCCAAAGGTGCTCGACCTCTTTCTCAAATACCCCGCGGTCGGTCCAGACGTCAGTGGCAATAATGTCGTTAGCGATATTGGGCTGTGTATCCAGGCGTAAAGCATCCGGAACGCTGACCGCCTCCTCATTCAGCAGTTCCTGATAGCTAGGAAAAACAGGCTTGTTCATGGGTTACTCCACAGCGCGCCAAATCATTGGGTTCATGACACTTTATCAAACGAAATGTGCAGATCCATCAAGCCACGCAACAGCACATTCGGGTGGTGCTTGAGCGAGTTTTTCCCTTCGACCAACGCCCAGTTATCGGTGCGTCGTAACAAAGTCGTCATGGCAATCTGCAGTTCGGTTCTCGCCAGCTGCGCGCCCAGACAAAAGTGAGTGCCCTGACCGAACGCCATATGGTTATTGGCATTCTCCCGATCGACCTGCATGGCGCCGGCGCAGGGAAAGACCGACTCGTCACGATTCCCCGCTGCGAAACGCACCATGAGGAACGATCCCTCGGGGATGGCCACGCCATCGATTTCCGTGTCTTGGGTCGCGCGCCGCCACATCCCTGAGGTAGGCGTCTCCAATCGCAGAATCTCTTCGACCGCGGTGGGAATCAGCTCGGGACTGCCCCGAAGTTTTGCCTGCTCCTCGGGGTTTTCAATCAGCAACACGACACCCCCGGCGATCGCGTTAGTCGATGTCTCGTTTCCCGCGACCAATATCTGCTGAATCATGCCCAACGCCTCTGGCTTGGTCAGCAAACGGCCCTCATCAATCGTGTTGTTGGCAAGATCAGAAATGATGTTGTCTTCAGGGTGCTCTCGCATACGGTCAATGAGATCCGCAAAGTAATGCTGGAACTCCACAATGTCTTTAGCGTTCTGGATCTGTTGCTCCTCATCGGCGAGGCGGCCTAGCCTCGATGTGGAAGCGTCTGACCACTTCTTCAGCAACGTCAGCTCGGAGCGCGGCACACCCAGTTGGTCAGCAATGACATAGATGGGCAGGGGCACGCAGAGACGGTTGAGCAGGTCCACTTCTCCGTCATCAATCCACTCGCTAATCAACTGATCGGCAATGGCTTGGATATCATCACGCATACCCTCGATGCGCTTGTTGGAAAACACCTTGTTAACCAGATTGCGATACACACGATGCCTGGGTGGATCCTGGGTCAGCAGGGTTTCGACCATTTCATATCCCTGCCCATAGATGGCGTTGACGTCCTCGTTGGAGGAGCCGGCATTCAACAGCGCACTGAAGCTGCTTGAGAACCGGGCGGGATCACGAATAATCTCCCGAATGTCGTTGTATCGCGTCACAACGAACACGTTGGTACCGGGCATTTGCCATACGGGAGCTTCATCCTGTAACTGCTGATACACACTGAACGGACACTCCTGGACTTCCGGACTGAAGAAATCCAGCTCTGCAAGATCTACGCGGCTCATGACAGCGCCTCCTGTAAAATCAATTCTGCGGTGGGGAAAGTATCCTCAGGCAGCTTTTGACGCTTCGCCTCAACAAACGCGGCAAAATCCCCCACCACTATCTGCCACACAAAATAGCGCTCTGCACCCTCAATCTCC
>JASMER010000301.1 GCA_030752195.1 Gammaproteobacteria bacterium | reverse complement strand
GGACGTACCGATGTCCCTTCCGGAAGGGTTAAAACTAGCCGTGGTTTGCGAGAGAGAGGATCCGGCTGATGCCTTCGTCTCCATTAATTTTCCAACGCTTCAGCAGCTTCCGCATCGAGCGCGTGTGGGTACCTCCAGTTTTCGCCGTCAGTGTCAGTTGCAGTCTGAGAGACCTGATATTCAAATCTGTGATCTCAGGGGCAACGTTGGTACTCGCTTAGGCAAGTTGGATGCCGGTGAATATGACGCGATAATTCTTGCGTCTGCGGGCTTGATTCGGTTGGGTCTTCAGCATCGGATTAATGAGCGACTTTCATTTGATCTCAGTTTGCCAGCAGGCGGGCAAGGGGCCGTAGGCATTGAATGCCGTGCTGATGATGAAAAGACCTTCGAGCTGATTCAGTGCCTCCATCATCATGAAAGTGCCATCCAGGTATCTGCAGAACGGGCGGTAAACGCGAGGCTGGACGGTGGCTGTCAGGTACCCATTGCCAGCTACGCTGAAGTACATCAGGGCAGTGTTTTTCTGCGCGGGCTTGTGGGTGCACTGGATGGCTCAGTTATCTATCGTAGTCAAAAGTCTGGCCCGACGCAGCACGCCCGGCAACTAGGATTCAGTGTCGCTGAAGATTTATTGTCCCAGGGAGCCCGATCGATACTCGATTCGATTGAGAAAATGACATGAAGCCGCGCAGGTAACCCTTTACCGCGATGAACCCGAATGCAACCTTGTCTCGCCCGCTGAAAGGTCAGGTTATTCTGATTACCCGAGCGGAGCATCACCAAGCTTCTTTACGACAAGCCATTGAAGCCCGGTGTGGGTCCTGGGCAAGCCTGCCTCTGATTGACATAGTTCGGCTGTCGGATGCGGAGCTCCAGCAGGCCCGCGATAAAATTCAGGAGCTTGATTGTTATGACGTCGTCATTTTCGTCAGTCAGAACGCGGCAAGATTTGGAGCGGAATTAATTGCCGATTACTGGCCTCAACTGCCGATAAAGCAGCGGTATATCACTTTTGGTAAGGGTAGTGCAGCTCTGCTTGCACGGATACTCGCTGCCGAAGTAGAGTTCCCCGCTGACGGAAGCGACAGTGAAGCCGTTTTGAGGCTACCTGCACTGAATGAGATCGCAGGACGTAAGGTCCTCATCCTGCGCGGCGTCGGCGGACGGGAGTATCTTGCACAGACGCTGAGCAGAAGGGGGGCTTTCACTGATTATGGTGAGCTTTATCGGCGCCAGGTCCAGCAACACGATGGCCCTCGTGTTGCGACCGAATTGCGTGGTCTCGGACTGAGCGCGGTGACCGTCCATAGTGGCGAGTCGTTGTCTGCGCTCGGGGAGCTTGTTGAAGCGCATCTGCATGAGCTGTTCACCATGCCTCTGGTGGTCCCCTCTGATCGAGTCGCGGCACAGGCGCGGGAACGGGGTTTCCTGAACGTTCATAACGCAGGCGGGGCGGGCGACGAGATGATGATGACCGCTCTTGAAAAAATCTATTCGAGCGGTCACTGAGTAGGCCGATTAACTGATCATAAATTCAGGGATGCACGGCGGGAAATTTTGTGACCAATCAGCCAGAAACACCGAAAATTCTCGATCAGATTTCTAAGGGCACCAATGCCAGCGCGACAGGTAAGCGACAAAATGCTCGCCGTCGATCTATCTTCTTTCTACTTTTTTTTGTACTCGTGTTTAGCGCCATTGTTTTGCTCGGCTTCAGGCAGATCGAGCTGCAGGCGATGTTGATCGAGCTCCGGTCAGCCGGGGATAGAACGGATGAATTAAACCTTGCTCTACAGCAGCAGCAGGAGGACATGCAACGGCTGACTGATGAAATTGCGGTTCTGTCAAGTCCGGAACAAAGCAATGAAGCAGAGCGTCTCGCGTTTCAGAGCAGAATTGACGCCGATTTGGCGCAGCTTGATCGGAGAGTAGCGGAACTGACCGAAGCAGGTTTTGAGGCCGCCACACCGCAGGATTCCCGCTGGAAAATTCTGGAGGCCAACCACTTCGCCAGACTGGCAGCACAGAAACTTGAGCTCGAGCGGGATATACCGTCTGCGATGAACTTACTGCAG
>JASMER010000300.1 GCA_030752195.1 Gammaproteobacteria bacterium | reverse complement strand
CTGCGGCCGGATTGACGAAATCAAAGGCCACGCGTTCCCCGGTTTCATTTTCAAGCACAAGGACTCCGAACACTTCCGACAAATCCTGCAGCATGCGCCGGGGTTGCTGGTGCGTAATTTGCAGCAAATTGGCCTGCATCGACACATCGCGAAGAGGTCCGGGCTTGATTATCCGGCGCTGATCCGGAAAAAAGTAGGCATCAGAATATCGGTCGAACAATGGGTCAGAGGATTCAAAGCCAAGGCTGACCCGTTGACCGGCCACGGCAATGATCGAGCGAATGTCGTGGTCAGCTTCGGGCAGCTGTGCGCGCGCGTCGGCGAACAGGGATTGGGTTCCGGCATCGAGCTCGGCGACTTCACCGACGGGCAGTTTTATGCTCAGCCTCTGCTCACCGGGTATGCAAATCTGATCACACACATTCCAGTAAGCCCGCGTGCTCAATTCCACCTGGTCTGCGCTGAAATCTGCCGGCAGGGTGACGGCAACGGGAAGGACGACTTCCTGCTCATAACCAAAGTTCACCAGGTCCGTCTCATAAAACGGCAGCCAGTGCGGGGCCGGCCACTGTAGCTCGCCAATTTGAGTCCCCTCCGGAGCCTGCCACTCCGTCAGGGTAGTAGGCTCCCCGCTGTCACCCCCCATTTTCCAATAGGTGTGCCAGTGCTCAGCCGGGTCGAGCCGGAGCGCCAGCCAGATAGTTTCACCGGGCACAATGTTGGTGGTCTCGGACAGCAATTCGACTTCAATACTGTGATCCCAGGCCGCGGCACTGCGCGTTGCGTTGAGTTCAAAAGCCCGCAGTTCACCGTTATCGTCTCTGACCGAGAGCAGACCTTCCAACTCGTTGCGCGCGTCATCGTACCGGCGGTGCTGTTCGGTTGATATCTGGACTCTGCCGCCGTCCAGCATGACCTCTCGATAGGGTGCGTAACGCATGATGCGACGCTCCGTCGGGAAAAACCACGCCTCATCAATGTCGGTAAACAGCGCTTCCTCGCCCGCGATCATGACATTGACCTTGCCATCAAGATCATTGAATTCAGCGACCAGTTCGTGCTGACCCTCTGGAGTCGGGAGCAAACTGCGGGTCTCGGCAAACGCCCCTACCCAGCGGGAATCTGCTTCGAGGGTGGAGCTGACCGGAAGCGAAATGGCAAAGTCTGCCTCCCCAGGAATACAGATTTCATCGCACACCTGCCACTCAACGCGCGTGCTCGCCTGCAACACATCCGCATCAAAGTCCTCAGGCACCGTCAACGCCATCGGCAGGAAGACCTCGCGCTCGTAGGTAAAGGTCACCAGATCACTGCCAAGAAAGGGGGTCCACTCGGGAATCGGCCACTGGATCTGCCCCACTGACGCGCCGGCCGGCAGCTGCCAGTCCACCGCTCGCGTCGCTTCGCCACTGTCACCGCCAAATTTCCAATAGGTGTGCCAGTGATCAATAGGATCAAGGCGGATTGCCAACCAGGTAGTCTGGCCGGGCACGACATTTCCGGTTTCCGAGACCAGCTCAACCTCGATCTGATCGGTTTGATGTACTTGTGCGCTGACAGTCACCGCTAATAAAGAAAACACGATGAATATCAATAGCCTGGTCTTGTTAAGGGCCATAAATAGATCCTGCAATCGGGTATACGTTCCTTTCCCACTAAACCTGCTATACTGGGACGAAAGGTACCAAAATCGCCCTCTGCTGTCATGAAGCTGTCGGCCGGACAGCACGTACCCTTCAGTGCTCCGCGCCTTTGTGAGCCTGAGTCAACCACACTCATGATCCAGAAAAACGCGGTTTGCGAGAAAACGGACTCGCCCCAGCCTGAATATTATCGCGCCCGGTTACTGGTTCCGGAGTATTTTTTCCACCATCAGCTGTAAATTCAGCGAATCTCGGAAGTCGTTTACTGCCATACGGAAAACCAGCTCTATCTGGGTAGCCTGTGAGTCCGGCCAAGCCTCCTCAGACACGTTGAACGCGATGGCGTCGACCATTTTCCCCGGTTCGGATTCAGGGCTCAGCACCATTTTCAGATGCTTGCCACCGAGTCTGCGCTGATCACGTAGAAGGAACCTGCCAT
>JASMER010000002.1 GCA_030752195.1 Gammaproteobacteria bacterium | reverse complement strand
TGAAAAAGATGAAACACGGGCCAGCGCCTATTTTTCTCAGTCCTGTGAACTCAAGTTTCAGGCGGGCTGTCTAAATCTGCTGGCGGAAGACCGATTCGCCAGTGCTGACCCCAGACCCCTCGACCTCCGCCTGCTGTTGCGCGAAGGCAGCCGCAACCTCCTGGAGTGGTCGGAAGCAGACCTCTACTCTCGAGCTTGCGAGCACAACTGGGCCTTTGCCTGCAGTAAAAGTTGATCTGATTGGATGAGTCAGGGTACTCCGCCAGTTGAAACTCCCGTACCAAGTCGTACGCTGGGTTTCACACTGATGAGCGTGGTAATTGTTGCGGTAGCACTGTTTCTGGCGCAGCAACAGGAAGCTGACGATCAGACACCGGCATTGTCGCTACCGGCAAATTTGTCGGGATTCTCATCCGAGCACTGGTATATGCCAGACGACTCTTACATGGGCTTTGTCCACATTCCAGCGGGTGGCTTCACCATGGGCAGCAATCCGGCGGTTGATCGGATGGCCTATGGAAATGAACGCTGGTCAGCCACGCGCCGGCAGGGTCATGTAGAGCTGCCTTCCTTTTACGTCGCCCGCTATGAAACGAGCGTGGCGCAGTTTGCGGCTTATCTGAATGCCACCGGTCAGTCCACGAATGCAGTCGAGGGGCTGGCACATGACTTGCCGATTACCGGAATCACCTGGCCTGAGGCTTTGGCCTATACCCGCTGGCTTGACCTTACCTTGCGGCATTCGGATCAGACGCCAGCAGAGCTTAGTGCTTTTCTGGAAAGTGGAGGTCGCGTGACGCTGCCATCGGAGGCGGAGTGGGAGAAGGCCGCGCGTGGCACCGAGGGACAGGTTTTCCCTTGGCGCAGCGGGCCGCCGCCGGAGAGCGTCAATTTCAACAGCAGCGAAATACGTGCTGTCAACGCGATGGATTGTTCCGAATGCGCGTGGGGTTTGTCCGACATGGCGGGCAACGTCTGGGAAATGACAACCAGTCCTATGCAGCCTTATCCCTACTCTGAAGCCGATGATCTGGAAGCCCTGGATGGCCAGGCGCTTTGGGTCATGCGAGGCGGATCCTTTGCGGACGGCCTCGGTAACATCAGAGCTGCGGTCAGAGGTGGCGTCGACCCTGGTGTGCGCAACGATGCCATCGGATTTCGACTGGTCATCAGCACCCGCCAATCTGTTCGCAATCCGTAACACACTCTTCCATAATCTGTCTGATGCGATGGATGGCGTCCACATCGAGCCGCCGAAAGTCGGCCCGCAAATATATCCTGACGCCCGAGCGCTCATCAGGTTTGCTTAGGTCAAGCTGATATTAAAAGAGCGAAGAGGGCCCCCTTTCAAGAGTGCTCAATGCAGGTCCTGTTCCGAGCCAAAAATGGGCTGCCCTGGGCGGTCGTCCCGGTGACTATCTGCGTCTCAGGACACAGGATCAGCCGGTCGCATAAACTGTCCTCTCTTGCCTAGATGGCTCGTTCGAACGTATTGATGCTCGCTGCTCTGTTGGTGCAGCGTGCATGGGGAGGCTGCCCTGGGAAATGTTCCCCTGCCAGGCGTGGTGAGGCGGCATATCCTCCGATCGCTGGCTGAGCAGCAAATACGGGTAAACCAGATCAACCTGCATTCGACAAACGGTGCTCAGGCTCAGTAGACTGCCGCTACTCAGTTTTAAGCGCTTTGTTAACGGAATACTAATGAATACGGACATACTTTTCAGACCTTTCACGCATCCTAAACTCCAGCTGCCCAATCGCATTGCGATGGCGCCCATGACGCGGCAGTTTTCGCCACAGGGTATTCCGGACGCCGCTGTGTGTGATTACTACCGTCGCCGCGCGGAGGGTGAAGTCGGCCTGATTATCACGGAGGGGACTACTGTTCCTCATCCGGCGGCCTCTTCTCACATTCAAATTCCGAAATTTCATGATCAATCACTGGAGGGGTGGGCTAAAGTTGTCGAGACCGTGCATGCTGCAGGGAGCAAGATTGCCCCGCAGCTCTGGCACGTTGGCGTGATTCGTAAGCCGGGCCAAGGCCCCTGTCCGGATTATCAAACCGTTTCCCCGTCCGGCTACCTGCGGCCTGAGAAAAAGGTGCTGCAGCCGCTCTCAACCGCCGAAATAGACCAGATTATTGAGGCGTTCACTCAGTCCGCAGCCAACGCCAAGCAGCTGGGATTCGATGCGCTCGAGCTGCACGGTGCACACGGGTATCTGATTGACAATTTCTTTTGGGAAGGCACCAATGTTCGTGAGGACGCGTATGGTGGTTCGCTGATCAAGCGCACTCGATTTGCGGTAGCGATCGTCGAATCGATAAGAGCAGAAATTGGCGAGGACTTTCCGATTATCCTGCGATTCTCTCAGTGGAAACAGCAGGATTATGAGGCAAAGCTTGCTCAAACCGCAGAGGAACTGGAGCAATTTCTAAAGCCTCTGTCCGATGCTGGCGTTGACATTTTTCACTGTAGCACGCGTCGCTTCTGGGAATCTGAATTCGAAGAATCGCCGCTTAATCTGGCTGGCTGGGTCAAAAAAATTACCGGCAAACCGACCATCAGCGTCGGCAGCGTGGGGCTGTCCGAAGAATTCGTTGCCACTTATCGGGAGGGTACTGCTGAAGTTCGCGGAATCGAAGATTTGCTTGCCCGCATGGAGGAGGATGAGTTTGATCTGATTGCGGTCGGTCGAGCGCTCCTGGCGAATCCAGACTGGCCGAAACTAATTCGTGCGGGTGAAACCGATAAACTCAGGACTTTCAATAAGGAACAGCTTGCGGAACTGATCTAGATGGGGCTGTTAGCATGAACAGATTCTCAGTAACGCTCTCGCTGTCAGGTCTGACGGCCATGGCCGGTGCGCTTTTCTGGGTGTTCGCTCCCCCACCCGCTGCAGTTAACGCCGTGATCCCGAGCAGCGACGATGCAGTTGCGCGAGGGGAATACCTGTTCAGCGCTGGCGGCTGTATTAGCTGTCACAAGGGTGAGAAGCGTCCTGAGAGTCCTAGTGGAGGTCTTGCATTGAGCACGGATTTTGGTGTTTTCTACGCTCCTAATATTACGCCCGATCCGGTCAGCGGCACCGGTAACTGGTCTGGCGGTGACTTTATCAATGCGGTCAAATATGGGCGGGCACCGGATGGCAGTTACTATTTCCCGGCTTTCCCCTATCGCTCCTATGCGGGGTTGAGTGATGAAGATGTGCTGAATATGGCGGCTTATATGCTATCGCTGGACGCTGTTGATTTCCGGTCACCGGAGCCCGAACCGGCTCCATGGTTGCGCCGCTGGATGATTGCCGGCTGGAACAGGCTTGCTGATCTGTCCCAGCCGGACAGAGAGACATTCGCTGATGAAACTGTGGCTCGTGGCGCCTATCTTGCAAGAAATCTCGGGCATTGCGGAGAATGTCATACCCCCAGGAACGGCCTTGGCATACCAGATTGGAGTCGAGAGTTCGGCGGCAGTCAGTTGGGTGATGAGATTATTGAACCCATTGACTCAGAAGCACTAGCACACTGGACTGCTGCCAATTTCGATCTGTTTCTCATGTTGGGTATGAAGCCCGAAGGTGAGTTTGTCGGTGGCGACATGAACGAAGTGATCGAGTTCAACACCAGCAGATTGACAGACCAAGACCGCGAGGCTTTGGCTGCGTTCTTTACGCGCCATCGGCGCCCTGATTGATACCTGATGGCATGCTGGTTTGTCCCGTGTCTATCGCGCAGTGACAAAAAAGACGGAGGCTGGAACCACATAATTGCGGGACATTTTACTGTCCCGCTGTTGATGGTTTTTCCGCAGGATTACTCAGTCGTTGTCGACTCGGTAGGTATCGTGACAATTGCCGCAGGAGCCGCCCAGCGCTCTGAAGGCGCCCATCGCGGTTGCAAATTCTCCGGTCGAAGCCGCGTCGGCAAACGCAATAGCATTGTCTTCCAGTGCCTGAGCCTTATCGCTGAGGTCACTCATGTTGTCCCAGATGCTGTCTAGCGCGGTGGTTTCTACCTCAAACCCTCGCGTGTCTTCTGCCATCACTTCTGGAATCATGCTGGCTATCACGCCAATTCTCCGTGCGTTCCGTTCGGCGACTTCCGCGTTAAAAGGCGCGCCCTGAGCCATACCGGCGATAGGGATCAAGTTAAAACGGAGCGTCTTGAAAAGGGCTTTGCGTTGATCAACGGCTTGCGCTGCGCGCTGCTCTGGAGTGATGTCGTCTTGCGCAGATACGACCATCAGCAACCCAGACACGGTCACGCATAGCGCGGAAACCAGAATCAGTATTTTTTTCATTATTGAACCTCCAGCACATAAGTCAGCAGGCCAGATGAATTTATGAAACAGTTTTTAGCCTGCGGGATTCGCTGATTATCCCCGTATACAATAGGCTTCTACTCAGCTTAAGCCGAATATATTACAAAGCGGGAACGCACGCCATCGGCGGGGGCCGACGTGTCCGCCTAGCTTGCCACCTCTTTCCAAAGGAAGAGTCGGGTAGCAGCCAGAAAACTGATTGCCAGCCACACAGCGATACCTAGCAGGCTTGGCAGGATCTCGCTCAAGGCGGCTCCGGCGTTGGCGATTTCGCGCATCCCTGTGGAAACGAAAGATAGCGGGAGCAGTTGGGCCAGCGGTTGTATCCATTCCGGCATTGATTCGATCGGATAAAAAATGCCTGAAAGGAATATCTGCGGCATGATGACAACGTTGCCAAGCGCGCCGATAGTCTCCTGAGTTTTTGCCAGACTGCCTAAGCTGAATCCGAGGCATAAAAACAGAACTGTTCCAAAAATAACAACAAAATAGTAAGCGAAGAAGTTGCCGACAATCCGAATATCTAGCAGCACTACTGCAAGGAAAATCAGCACGGTAAGCTGCACCAGCACGATAGTCATCCGCGCAAGGACGATCGCAGTGATGAAATCTTTTGGTTCAATCGGCGTGACGAACAGCCGCTTAAGAATGCCCTTGCGGCGATATTCCACAATGTTGAAGCCACTGCCGGCGATAGATAGATTCATCAGTGTCAATGCCATTAACCCCGGCAGCAGAAAATCGATATAGCGCTGCGATCTGGCTTGGACATCTTCTATAGCGATGGTGAATAGGGGAGCGATGCCGCGAAATTCTCGCTCAATGGACAGCAGCGTTTGATCCAGCACAGGCATGATCAGACCTAATTGGCTTACTTGGGCCGCATCGACAACCACGTTAATTTCAGAACTGCGCGTCTCAGGGGACTGGCCAAAATCGGCGGGTAGTTCCAGCACCATCGTCTGATCGCCGGCAATCAGCGCTTCTCTGAGTGGAGCCGACTCGCCGGTGACAGTATTAAACACAGGAGAATCGCTCAGCCTCTGGACAAAATCTAAGGCGACTTGGTTTGATGATAGGTTGGCCACTCCAATGTTGATGGGCTCCTGTTCGCGAACATTCGCCAGACTAAAGACGGTCATGAATATGACCGGGAAGAATAAGCTGAAAAAGATTGAGCGCCGGTCTCTCAGGAAAATTTTTAAAAAGACCGACGTCAGATGTCGCTGGAGGGGATTGAGCATCATCAGTTACTCTCTCAAGCCGTGGCCAGTTAAGGACAGAAAAACGTCTTCCAGATTTCCGTGCAGTGGGGCGTCAGGCGGCTCGGGTGCGAATTCAAGTATCAATGCTTGGGGCGTGCCTTCCGCGATGATCTTGCCGTGGTCCATGATGGCGATGCGATCGCAGAGCTCCTCGGCCTCTTCCATGTTGTGGGTGGTCAGCACAATGGTCATGCCACCGTCATTTAGGCCCTGTACCAGATCCCAAAGATTGCGCTTGGCCTGAGGGTCGAGACCCGTGGTTGGCTCATCAAGGAACAAGACCTTCGGCTCGTTTACCAGCGCACAGGCAATTGAAAAGCGCTGTTTCTGACCACCTGACAGGGCCGCAGGCTTTGCTTTGGCTTTGTCCTCCAGCTGAACTTTGGCGAGCAGCACAAGGGGGTCTATGGTTCTGTGATACAGCGCGCCGAACAGGGAGAGAAGCTCTCCAAGACTGACGTTGTCAAAATATTCATTCGCCTGAAGCTGGACGCCAATCCGCTCTTTGACCTGATAGGGGTCGGTCCTGACGCTGATGCCGTCAATACGGGCTTCTCCTCCATCAATATCGTTCAGGCCCTCGATCATTTCGAGCGTGGTGGTCTTGCCGGCTCCGTTCGGACCGAGGATACCAAAAACCTCGCCCTGCTCTATCGAGAGAGACACGCCGTTCACTGCAAAGAACTTTTGCGATTTGTCGTCCGGCAGGGGATATTTCTTCTGCAAGTCACAGACTTCGATTATTGGCATGGTGGGTCTAGTCCGGCGGCATAAACGGGCGGCAGATGGTAAGCTGGGGTACCCACGAAATACGCGACTAAAGCGTAGTGCGATTGCTTTTTCCGCATCAACATTTAACGACAAGGTTCGGGTAATACCTCTATGACAAGCTGGCGCGCCCGGTTTTCGGGCTTAACCCTCATCGCTCTTCTGCTACCTTCACTGGCCGGGGCCGACGATTTCAACGACAGCGTGGATGCTATTTTTGCCCAGATTGACGCTGATACTGATCCCGGCTGCAATGTTGGTGTCATTGCGAGAAGTGAATTGATCCACCGGTCCGGGTATGGCTTGGCTAACCTTGAACTGGATGTGCCGCTGGATGGCACGCAGGTGCACCGGATTGGTTCGGTATCCAAGCAGTTTACTGCGTTTGCAGTTTTGCTTCTGGCCGAAGAAGGCAAGGTCGATCTTGAAGAGGACATCAGGATGTACTTACCCGAACTGCGTAGTTACGGCTACCCCGTCAGTATCAATGCGGTGCTCGGACATGTTGCCGGTATGGCAGACTATGACTATGTCTCTGGAGGTGAAGACGGCCCGATCGAGGGAGGGCTGAATCTTACCTCCGTTGCGGGGGGGCCTTTTCGACTCGGCAATGAGGACTATCTGAACATCCAAGAGTTCTTCGACGTGGTAAAGCAGATTCCCCTGCGACAGGCGCCGAACGAATCCTATCGCTACAGCAATCTGGGATATTTCCTGCTATCTATGCTCGTAGAGGAAGTGTCCGGCGAATCTTTGCGGGAATACGCAGCTAGACAGATCTTCGAGCCCCTCGGCATGAGCAACACTTTTTTCAGCGACGATCCGGTTGAAATTGTAAAGAACAGGGCAAGTGGCTATCGCCCCGAGGCCGGCGGATATGTGACTGATATGACGAACCTTTTCTGGGTCGGGGATGGTGGTTTACATACTAATGTAGACGACCTGGCGATTTGGGATGCTCACTTTTATCAGCCGACTTTGGGCCTCAATCCAGAAGTGCTGATGGCCCAGTTTCTGACGCCCAACAGCTCGATTCCGTCCGCATCGAATACGCTGTATGCCAACGGCCAGAACATCGGCAGAGCGAACGGTAAAGAGCGGATCTATCACTCCGGCGGATGGCTCGGGGTGACCACGTTTTATGCGCGTTATCCGACGGAACAATTTTCCACTATCCTGCTGTGTAATGATATCGGCCTCTCTCCGTCCAGCTTGTCAGAGGAGATCGAGCGACTTTATTTCAGCTCGAGATAAAACTATGGTAAGTCGACCTCTTCTAAGGGAATTAAGTCAAGGTCAAACCCAAAGCCGCGAGGCCCGGTAACTGACAGTGCCTGTGCAGTGCGATGGTGATGGGTATAACCGATGCCAAAAACGGCTACCCCTTGTCCATATCGCATCTGTTCAGCATCCAGAGGTCGCGCCGTTTTCGGCACCCTCACGGCTTGCCGGACTCACCCAGCCCGTGCAGTGGTTGCCATACCCAGCGCGCTTTGTCATCTCAGTCTCTGCCCAGTTGGGTGAGAACGACTCCGTAAACCATTATCGCATCCCAGAGATTCTGTAGCCGAAGATTTTCATTCTCTCCATGCTGATTGTTGTCATGGTTGGCAAGCGGCAACACGATGATCGGTGTTTCAATGCGGCTGGCGAACGCGTTCAGGGGCAGCCCACCTCCCATGGTCGGAGTCAGAATGAGCTCCGGCGTCAGTTCCCGCATTACATTAATCAGACGCTGAGCCATGGGACCATCCATTGAAGTTCTCAGTCCGGGTGACCCGCCTCCCCGCCAGTCCAGTTTGACGACCTTGGGGTTGGCTCGAAGAATATCGTCAGTGGGGTCCTCGTAAATAATAGAATATCCTTCCTTAGTAATGTGGTTCTCGATGATCTGGCGAATGCGCTCGGGTCGCTGATTCGGCACGAGACGGAGATTCAGTGAAACCGTAGAGCTGCTCAGGATAATGTTGCGGCCCTGATCGCCGACACCGCCTCCCGTGATTCCTCTGGCATTGAACGCGGGTAAGGTCACGAGTTCCTCAATCCGTGTGCCACTGCCTTCCGGCGTATGCACGGCCAGTTCGTCCTTGAGCTGAGTCTCTATGTTCGGCATGGCATCGATGGCCGCGCGCTCCGACTCGGTCAATGCTGCTACATTGTCATAGTATCCCTCAATTAAAATCCGGCCTGTTTCATCGCGCATGCTGGTTAACAGATACGCCATGGACATGATTGGGTTCGGGCCCCAGTTTCCATAGTGGCCAGAGTGAAGTGGCCGATTGGCGCCGTAGGTCGTGATATCCAGTGTGCGGCCGCCACGCACGCCAAATACCAGCTGCGTCTGGCGCGACTGGTGCATCGGCCCATCGCAGAAAAGCAGTAGGTCTGCATCAAACAGACCAGGATTGTCATCAATCACCTGACCCAGAGTCGGTGAGCCGCGCTCCTCCTCTCCATCCAGCAGCAGCTTGAGGTTTACTGTCAGTTCAAGGCCATTCGCCCGGAGCGCATCAAGCATATGGATCAGTGCGATCACGGGCATCTTGTCGTCACCGGCAGATCGGGCATAGATGCGCCATTCCGGATTGAACTGATCTGCGACCGAATTTAACTCGATCGGCTCGCCCCCCTCCTGAATCAGACCGTCGAGCAGGGTTGGCGTGAAAGGTGCGTAGGTCCAGTTTTCGGTCTGTACAGGCTGCCCATCGAAATGCGCATAGATAAGAACGGTTTCCCTGGCTCCAGGTGTACTTAATTCTGCAAATACATAAGGTGCTCCGCCTGAGCGAAGTGTTCGCACAGTAAACCCTCTCGGTTCAAGCAGCGCGGTGATATGCCGGGCATTCGCCTGCATGTCCGGCAGGCTGCTAGCCACGTTCGGCAGAGCTAGAAACGCAATAAAATCCTCAATGATCTTTCTCTCGCGAGCGGCCCGAAATGTGTTGACCGCGTCTGCGACTTCTAACGCTGACGGAGTCTGGCCCAGGCAGGCAAATGCCTGTAGCGAGAGCAGGCACACAACGGCCCAACGGATGGTTGGTTTTGCAGGCATCATGGGACTCTCCTCTCTTCTAGCCGTCAGTCTGGGGTTCGACGCATTAAAACACCAGTGTCAGCACACTGGATAGTCCCAGTGACTGGCAGTGGCCAGCTGTTTATGCTTTCAGATACATCGGTTTATACTGCCCGTGAGCCCACATCGCTTTTCGGGGAGCCTAACGTGTTGAAAACGCCCACTCGTCTTCTTATTACCTTAAGCGCTCTGGCGCTGGTTCTGGCATCGTGCGAAGAAGCGCAACTGGAATCAAATGACGCAGAATTGCCCCAAGTAGTTGCAGCGCCTGAAACGCCTGCTTCCACCAAATATGCCTCGCAGAATCGACCGGATGTCAGAGGGCGAATTGGTGCGGTGTCTGCTGGACATCCTCTGGCGGCACAGGCCGGGCTAAGGGTCCTGCAGAGCGGCGGTAATGCGACGGACGCCGTGATTGCGATGGCAGGCGTGTTGGCCGTCGTACGTCCGCACATGAATGGTATCGGAGGCGATGCATTCGGGATCTTCTACGACGGAGAGACCGGAGAGGTTGCGGCGCTCAATGCAAGTGGCAGGGCGGGAGCCCTCGCAACACCGGAGTTTTTTGCCGCCGCCGGGCTTGATCAAATCCCGGGAGCAGGGCCGCTGTCGGTCAGTGTGCCCGGTGCCGTGGCTGGCTGGGTCGATGCCCATGAGCGATATGGCAGCATGGATTTTGCAGATCTGCTGGAAACAGGGATTGACTATGCCCGTAATGGATTTGCAGTCTCGACACGATTGGCACAAGATTTTGAGGAACAGGGAGCCAACCTCAATCAGGCTGGCCTTGACCTTTACCTCCCGAATGCTGCGGCGCCTCCGGTGGGCAGCTTGCTGCGCAATCCGGCTTTGGCAGATTCGCTTCAGATTGTGGCCACTGAGGGCAAGGAGGGCTTCTATCAGGGCGACATCGCCAAGCGGTTGTCGGCGTTCATTACAGAGCAGGGTGGTTATCTCCGGCCGGAAGACTTTGCCAACCACACGTCTAACTGGGTGACGCCGCTGCGCGGTGATTATCTTGACCACGAATTCATTGTGATGCCACCGAACACTCAGGGCGTCACGCAGCTCGCGCTTTTTGCAATGGCGAAATCTCATGACTTGAAGCAGCAGGGACAAAACACAGCAGATTATCTACATACGCTCATTGAACTGAAAAAACTGGCATTCGCTGATCGTGATCGCTGGGTAGCAGATCCGGAGATGGCGCCGGTGCCGGTGCCCCAGTTACTTGATTCCGACTATCTGCGGCAACGAGCCCTGGCAGTCGATATGGCGGTTGCCGCGGTTGAAGTGGCGCCGGGCTTTGGAGAGGTGGCCGCGGCCGCGCCAAACGGCAGTCGCTCTGATGCCGGTGATACTGTGTACATCACTGCTGTAGACCAGTGGGGCAACGCAGTGAGTTGGATACAGTCCAATTTTGCTGGCTTTGGCTCAGGGCTACTGGACGAAGCTACCGGGATTCTGCTTCACAATCGCGGCGCTCTGTTTACTTTAGAGACTGGTCACCCCAATCAGGTGGCTCCGGGAAAGCGACCCTATCATACCCTGTCACCCATGATGGCTTTATATCCAAACGGTCAGTTTGCCTTTACGCTCGGAACACCCGGCGGCGACAGCCAGACGCAAACGATCATCCAGATTACGCAGAATTTGCTGATGTTTGACATGACTCCTCAGCAGGCTCTCGAGGCCCCACGGTTCCGTTCCCAAACCGGTAATCGGCTCGCGATTGAAAACCGGATCACAGAGGCGGTGCTGCGTGAACTTCGATCTCGAGGCCATGAGCTGAATGTCATTGAAGGGTGGACGGCGACATTCGGCGGCGCGCAGATGATTCATCGTGACCCTGCGACCGGAGTGCTCACAGCTGCAGCAGACCCCAGACGGGAAGCCTACGCCATCGCGTATTGACCTGCCGACAGGTCGACTGCGCGTTTTTACCTGACGGTGAAACCCGGCCCGTGCAAAATCCGTCCGGGCCTGCGACCGGTGTGGGCTCCGTTCTCCACTACCACCTCTCCATTTACCAGAACAAACTTCATCCCTGTCGCATACTGATGGGGTTGTTCGAAGCTGGCGCGGTCGATGATTTCCTCTGCATCAAAGACTGCCACATCGGCAAAGTAGCCTTCGGTAATGAGTCCACGATCGTGAATACCTAGTCTTCGGGCAGACTGGCTACTCATTTTTTTAACGGCCTCTTCCAGTGTGATGACGCCGCGCTCTCTGACATAGTGCCCCAGAATCCGGGCAAAGGTCCCATACTGTCTTGGGTGGGGAGCGCCTTCACCGAACACACCGACGGGCCCATCGGACCCAATGGCGGTAGCTGGATGGCGCATAATACGATCAACATCCTCTGGTCCGATGGCGTGGTAAACAGCGGTTGCTCCACCTCCGCGTATGATGTCGAAGACTATCTCCGCTGCATTTTCCGGCGTTGGCTCCATGCCAGCTTCCATGGTTAATTCCGCCAAATTCTTGCCAGCCATGTTGGGATCCCAGCTGTTTCGAGAAATAAAAACGTTCTTTGGATCACCGCCTCCGCGGTCATACAAGATCTTCGCTATCACTTCACTTTTAATAGTTGAATAGGTTTCAGGGCTGTTAATTCGGTTCAGCATTTCTTCCCGGCCGCCGGCCTGTGCCCATTGCGGGATCAGCGCATTAATGCTGGTTTGTGAGGCAGTATAGGGATACTGATCAATCGTAACGTCGACACCGCGAGCACGTGCTTCATCAACTAATCGCAAACTTTCAATTGATGCGCCCCAGTTTTCCACCCCTATTACTTTATGGTGGGTAATTTGCACGGGAATCCCGGCTTCCTCTCCGATCCGAATTGTTTCTTGGACCGAGTCGATAAGCTGTGCGGCTTCCTCGCGAATGTGAGATATATATATGCCGTTATATTCAGCCGCCACTTTGGATAGTTCTATAACTTCCTCTGTTGAAGTAAAGCTTCCTGGAACGTAAAACAACCCAGTGGAGATACCAAGCGCGCCCTGCTCCATGGCGTCCCTCACCATTTGCTTCATGCGATCCATTTCTTGAGGCGAGGCCTTTCTGAGCCCGAAACCAATGACCCTCTGTCTGATGGTGCCTTGACCGACGAAAACCGCCCAGTTAGGGCTTATTCGCAAATCTTGAATGTCAGCATAGTGTCTATCGATCGGGTAGGGAGACGAGCCATCGTTCCCCTCGGTAAGGGTCGTAACTCCTTGTAAAAGGGCGCTTTCGGCATTAGGGACATCGAAAATTCCTCTTAATGCGTGTGTGTGCGGATCTATAAACCCCGGTGCGACGATCAAGCCCGTTGCATCGATGACCTGGGGGGCAGTCGCCCCAGAAAGATTGCCAACGCGAGTGATCCGGTCTCCAACTATCCCAACGTCAGCTTCGTACCAAGGTGTGCCTGTGCCATCAACGATGCGTCCATTTTTGATCAGTAGGTCAAAAGATTCCTGAGCGACGGCAAACAGGGGCAGCATAGCTGTCGAGATCGCCAGAAAAGCCAGTGAATGAAGTATCATTTTCATAGTGTTGGCATGCCCCTGAACAGCTATGGTTTTTGAGTGCAAAAAAAAGGTAGCTACAAGCTACCCTTTTCTTGCTTATTGATCTACCAGATCCTGATCCGTTGCTCTGGCGGCAGGTACAGCGCTTCGTCAGCTTGTACGTTGAAAGCCTCATACCACTCATTGAAGTTGCGCACGACGCCGTTCACTCTGAACTCAGACGGAGAATGTGGATCGGTCGTCAGCCGCTGGATGAGAGCATCCTCGCGGTACTTGCGCTGCCAGACTTGGGCCCACGCTAGAAAGAAACGCTGGTCGCCGGTTAATCCTTCGATCACCGGCGCTTCCTCGCCATTGAGCGCCATTCTATAGGCTCGGTATGCCAGTGACAGACCTCCGACGTCGCCGATGTTTTCGCCAAGGGTAAATCGACCGTCGATGAAGTAGCCGGGCACCGGTTCGAACTGGCCGTATTGCTCAGCGAGGGCGTCGGCTTGTGATTCAAAGTTGGCGCGGTCAGCAGCGGTCCACCAGTTACGCTGGACTCCACGCCAATCCGATTTAGAGCCCTGGTCATCGAACCCATGGCCCATCTCGTGGCCAATTACTGCTCCGATTCCGCCATAGTTGACTGCAAGGTCAGCAGCAGGGTCGAAGAACGGTGGTTGCAGGATACCGGCCGGAAAGACAATCTCATTGAAAGAGGGGTTGTAATAGGCATTAACTGTTTGTGGCGTCATGCCCCATTCCTCGCGGTCAGTCGGCTGACCCAGCCGGCCAATTTCATCCTCATAGTTGAACAGTCGGATGTTCTGCGCGTTCTGAAACAGATTGTCCTTGCTGATAGCGATGGACGAAAAATCCTTCCATTCATCTGGATAGGCGATTTTCGGTCTGAAGGCTTCCAGTTTTTTATAGGCTTCCTCTTTGGTATCTGCACTCATCCAGTCGTTCTGTTCGATGCTCTGACGCAGCGCCGCACGCAGATTCTCCACCAGCTCATCCATCTGTGCCTTGGCTGATTCGGGAAAGTGACGCTGGACGTAAACCTGTCCGATTGCTTCGCCCAGGCTGCTCAGGGAGCCCACCCTCATCACGCCTCGCTCCCAGCGTTCGCGCTGCTCAGGCACGCCATTGAGAACAGTCGAGTAGAAATGGAATGCCTCTTGATCAATCTCCTCTGAGAGTACGTTCGCGCTGTCGACGATAAAGCGGTAGGTCATGAAGCTCTTCCACTCTCCCACGGGTCGTGAGGCAACAAGCTCAATTATGGGAGACATGGCGCTTGGGTAGGACACGTTGAGATCAGTAAGATTCTCTATGCCTGCCGCGGCGAAATAGCTTTCCCAGTCAAGGCCGGCATACTCGGCCTTGAAATCCTCATAGGACATCGGATTGTAGGTGAGATCGCGATTGCGTCGCTGGGACCGTGGCCAGGTATGCTCCGCAATCCGCGTTTCGAGTGCCAGTATCGCTGCAGCCTTGGTGTCGCTATCTTCAATGCCGGCGAAATCCAGAATCCGGGTGATATGTGCAACATACTCCTCACGAACTGTGATGAATTCTTCGGTGTCTTCAAGGTAATAGTCACGATCAGGCAATCCCAGACCACCGACCGACAGGTTGAGCTGATGGCGGTCTGCATCGGAGCGGTCAGCGCTTATATAAAAGCCAAAAGGGCTGGCAGTATTGTCAATCTGAGCTCGACCGAAGGCGGCGATGAGCTGTTCGCGAGTCTCAATCTGATCGAGCGTGGTCAGACCCGGCAGCAGGGGACTGATCCCCAGCTCATTCAGGGTTTCGACATCCATGTAGCTTTTATAGTAGTCGCTGATCTTCTGCTCAATCGTGCCCATGGCCGGCTCCCTGGAAGAAAGATCGTCGATAATTGTGCGAACACGCTGATCGGACCGGTCACTAAGTACCGTAAAAGACCCGTAGTTGCTGCGGCTGGTCGGCAGCTCAAAGCTTTCCAGCCATTTGCCATTGGCGTAGCGGAAAAAGTCATCCCCGGGGCGAATGTCCGGATCCTGATGGCTCAGGTCTACGCCAAAGCTGCCAAGTTCGGGTCCGGCATTCTCGGGCTCGCCGTCAGAGCCGGCGCTTTGTCGCGAAACAGCGGCGACTTGAGGACTGGCCTCCTGGGTGGGTGCGTCTTCAGAGCCGCAGGAAACCAGTAATACACAGAAGGTGGCTGCTAATACTTTTATAGGCGAAGACATGTCTTTCTCCAATCATCATTTGTCGAGCGAGGCGGAAGTATACCCAAAATCCCCGGGATAGTTGGCCCAGGTGCTCCCCGAACCCCCGCATTGCTGACTGTTCATAGACACTGATTACTTGACCTTGTCAAAGCGTTCACTTTATCAACGGGCTCGCTTTATCAATGGTCTTTGATAACGATACACTGCCGCTTTATCAGATTGCGCGGCTACCAGAGTCATACGCAGGTTAAGAGCAGGAGGTTGACCCATGACGAGAATTCTCCGCATTTTGGCGTTTCAGATTGGTTTTGTTGTAGCCACTGTGACACTGCTGAGCAGTCTCACAGTTCAGTCCGCGGCTCAGGAAACCTCGACGCCAAACGGCATTGCCGACAATCGCGCCGGTGCTTACGCGCTGACGAACGCTCAGCTCTATCAGTCAGACGGCAGTTACCGCAACGGCAGCCTGTTAATCAGGAACGGGCGCATTGTCTCAGTGCAGGACAATGACCGGGTTCCTGACGGCTTTTTTGCAATTGATCTGGACGGAAAGTACCTGTATCCCGGTCTGATTGACATTTACACCGATTTGGGGATGCCTGAACTGGAGTCAATCGACAACAATGGTGCTGCTGAAAATCTGTTTCCCTCCAACGGTGCGCTCAATGCCAACGATGCGATTCGCGCCAACTTCCGCGCCAGCACCTCCTACCGCACCAATGAGAACGCCGTGCGCAACTTTCGAGAACTGGGGTTTTCCACGGTGCTCAGCCATCGCGCGGACGGTATTGCCCGCGGCACGTCTGCGCTGATCACGCTGGGTGACCAGAATGCAAATGAGGCCATTATCCTGCCTGACGTGGCAGCGCATTATTCACTAGATAAGGGCAGTTCGACTCAATCAATGCCAACCTCCCTGATGGGCTCATTTGCCCTGATCAGGCAGACTTTCCTGGATGCTGCCTGGTTCACGCAGCAGCAGCCGCGGCCGTTTACTGATGACACGCTTGAAGCGTGGCAGGCGACGCAATCACTGCCCCAGATTATGGAAGTAGAAAACTGGCAGCAGGCGCTGACTGCAGACAAAGTTGGGGATGAATTCGATACCCAGTACATCCTGAAAACGGCCGGAGACAGCTACAAACGCGCCGATCTGATTGCCGCAACCGATGCCTCTCTGATCGTGCCCCTCAATTTCCCGGAAGCGCCTGAGGTGACTGATCCAATTGCTGCGGAAGATGTCTCTCTGGACGCGCTCAAGCATTGGGAACTGGCACCGTTTAACGCGCGCCTGCTCGTCGAAGCCGATATAGAGTTTGCGTTGACCAGTGGTGCCGATCCTGGCTTCTGGTCCGATTTGAGAGAGGCCGTGGCCAGCGGTCTGTCCGAGGCTGACGCCATCAATGCGCTGACCAGCGTACCGGCGGCGATGCTCGGCGCATCCGATCAGATCGGGTCTCTGCGGGAAAACGCACTGGCGAATTTTCTGATTACGAACGGGCCGCTACTGGGTGAAGGGACGGTACTTCTGGAAAACTGGATAGCGGGCGAGCGCTACCTGCTCAACGAAGATTTCGACAGCCGGGCCGGTCTTTACCAGCTGAACGTAGGCTCTGAAACCTATGAACTCTCTCTGACTGTTGAGGGTACCGAGCCCAGTGCAGAGCTGCTGTTGCCGGGTGACCAGACCCGACCGGTCAATCTGGAGCTGGGCCCGGATCTGATTACCCTGAGTTTTGTATACGATGAGGAAGGGAATCAGCTGCGCCTGACAGGCTGGTCGACTGAGCAGGGTTGGCAGGGTAATGCCTACACCCCGGCCGGGGAGCTGGTGAGCTGGTCTCTTGGCCAGCGCGGCGTGCCGGATTCAGCCAGTTCGCCGGGTAATGCACAGGTTGCAGCGGATCTGCCAGCAGTTGTGTTGTATCCGTTCACCGCTTATGGCAGGGAAACGCTTCCCAGGCAGCAGGACTTCTTGGTTCGGGGTGCGACCGTCTGGACCAACGAGGCCGAGGGAATTGTTAACACCGATGTGCTCGTCAGAGATGGCCGCATAGCTGAGGTGGGCGACAACCTGTCTGCCACGGGAGTCGAGATGATTGACGGTGCCGGTAAACATCTCACCCCCGGCATTATTGATGAGCATTCCCATATTGCCCTGTTCAACATCAATGAGGGTCAGACTAACTCCAGCATGGTTCGCATGAAGGATGTGGTCGACTCGGAGAACATCAACATTTACCGAAATCTGGCCGGCGGCGTAGTGGCAGCACAATTACTGCATGGCTCGGCGAATCCCATCGGCGGGCAGTCTGCAATCATCAAGATGCGGTGGGGCGAGACCGCAAAAGGGCTGCTGATTGAAGATGCCGCGGAGTTCATCAAATTCGCATTGGGAGAAAACGTAAAACGATCTCGCAATCCGTTCTCATTCCGGTATCCGCAAACCCGAATGGGCGTGGAGCAAGTTTTCGTAAACGCGTTCAGTCAGGCTCAGGAGTACGGAAAGACGTGGGAGGATTATCGAAATCTGTCGCGCGCGCAGCAGCGCAATGCCTTACCGCCCAGGCGAGATCTGGTCGACGAGGCCATGCTGGAGGTCCTGAATAGCGAACGGTTTGTCACCAGCCATTCTTACGTTCAGTCGGAAATCAACATGTTAATGAATGTTGCCGATAGCTTTGGCTTCAATATAAATACTTTCACTCACATCCTAGAAGGGTACAAGGTTGCGGACAAAATGGCGGCCCATGGCGCCGGCGGTTCCACATTTGCCGACTGGTGGGGCTACAAATGGGAAGTGCGCTACGCGATACCCTACAACGCCGCTTTAATGCAGCAAGCTGGAGTTATCGTAGCACTGAATTCCGACGACGCAGAAATGTCACGGCGTCTGAACCAGGAGGCTGCGAAAGCCGTGAAATACGGAGAAGTGAGCGAGATTGATGCGTTAAAGATGGTCACCTTAAATCCGGCGATACTTCTGCATCTCGAAGATCGTATGGGTAGTATCCGGGAGGGAAAGGATGCGGACCTTGTCCTATGGTCGGATCACCCGCTATCAATTTACGCATCTGCAGAGACGACCTGGATAGAGGGGACCCCGTATTACGATAAAAAGGAGGACGCTCTACTCAGAGCTCGCATCGCCGCCGAGCGCGCAAGGATTATTGCCAAGATAACCAAAGGAGAAGCCAACTGATGAAATATATTGATTTGGCTAAAAGGGTGTATCGCAACTGGTTGGGCTACTGCTGTCTTTTAGCCGTACTTTGGTTCGGTTCTTCATTTGGTATTGTTCCCACGCCTGCGCCGGATCAGGAAGGACCAATTGCTCTGACTGGCGCAGTGATTCATGACGGAAATGGCAACATCATCGGAGATGGTGTGATCACTTTTGATGAAGGCATCATTACTGAGGTTGGCAGTGCCGACGACGCCATTGATCTCCAGAATCATGAGGTTTTCGATCTGCAGGGTCGGCATGTCTATCCGGGATTGATTCTGCCTAATACGTCGCTGGGATTGGTCGAGGTTAACAGCGTGAGAGCGACACAGGACGTAGTGGAGGAGGGTGATATCAATGCAAGCGTGCGTTCAGCGATCGCCTACAACACAGATTCTGAAATCATTCCTACTAATCGCTTTAACGGGATCCTAACCGCGCAGGTTGCGCCCCAGGGCGGCCTGCTATCAGGCTCATCTTCAGTGTTTAAACTAGATGGCTGGAACTGGGAGGATGCTTTGCTTTCCGAAGATGTAGGGCTTCACCTTCACTGGCCTGGTATGAAGCGTCGGCGCCGAAATCCTGAATCTGGTCAGTTTGAGCGAGTTGTTAACGAAAATTACCAGGGCCAGACGCAGCTTTTGCACTCGCTGTTTCAGGATGCAGCAACTTACACAGGTGAGCCGCTCAATCTAAACCTTCAGGCCCTGCAGCCTGCGTTTAGCGGAAACGCCAAGCTTTTTATCCATGCTGACGAAGCAAAAGAAATAATAAGCGCGGTTCGATTCGCACGTAGTTATGGTGTGCGGGATATTGTGTTGATTGGAGGTGCAGAAGCAGTCCTGGTGCTCGACTTTTTGTTGGCTGAGAAAATTCCGGTTATCTACGAGCGTATTCATGAACTTCCGCTGCGCGAATGGAATGATGTGGATATGCCGTTTAAGACGCCGTTTCTGTTGCACGATGCTGGTATCAAAGTGGGAATTGGCGGAGGTGCAACCTCAATTGATCGCCAGCGCAACTTGCCTTTCTTTGCCGGTACAGCAGCAGCCTACGGGGTTGAGCGAGAGACTGCACTGGCTATGGTAACTCGGATAAACGCGGAGATTCTCGGCATTCAAGAACGCATAGGTACACTTGAGGTTGGGAAGGATGCAACGCTTTTCATTTCGGAGGGAGATGCGCTGGATATGCGTACTAGCAAGGTAATTGGGGCTTTTATTCAGGGTCGGGATATAGATTTGAATGGCACTCAGCAGCAGCTTTATGAGCGCTTTCGTGACAAGTATCAGAATCAAGTCGAATAAGAGCCCCTACGGGCAGTAATGTCGTAACATTTTGCGACGGGGGAGCGACTTACATGGAAGAATTTCCGACTTTCGTCACCCATCTCGAGTGTAGCGAAACCGGTAAGCATTACCCGGCGGATCAGCTGCACGGGCTCTCAGATGCCGGTAAGCCCCTGCTTGTCCGTTATGACCTTGACGGGCTTGGGAAAGCATTGACAAAGCAGGACCTGAAATCCCGCCTGCCCGAATTATGGCGCTATCGTGAGTTTTTGCCCGTGCGTCACTCGCAAAACGTGGTGCGCCTGGGCGAATTAATGACCCCGCTGCTGCCGGCAATCAAAATACAGCGGGAGTATCAGTGCGGCGAAATCCTGATAAAGGATGAAGGGCGTTTGCCAACTGGCTCTTTCAAGGCTCGCGGGCTCACCATGGCAGTCTCCATGGCGAAGGAGCTGGGTGTAAGGGTCATGGCCATGCCAACTAATGGCAATGCGGGGGCCGCGCTGGCCGCCTACTGCTCGCGGGCGGGTATCGAAACTTATGTGTTCTGTCCTGAAGATACGCCCACAGTCAACGTTGAAGAAATTGCTTTTCAGGGTGCCAAAACATTTCTTGCTAACGGCTTTATCAATGATTGTGGTCGCATTGTTGGCGAAGGCAAAGACACTGTTGGCTGGTTCGATGTCTCTACCCTGAAAGAGCCTTATCGGATTGAAGGCAAGAAGACCATGGGTCTGGAATTGGCTGAGCAGCTCGATTGGGAATTGCCAGATGTCATTTTGTATCCAACCGGAGGTGGAACCGGTTTGATTGGAATGTGGAAGGCTTTCAATGAGCTCGAGGCAATCGATTGGATCGGCTCCAAGCGGCCTCGCATGGTGGCGGTACAGGCTGAGGGCTGTGCGCCAATTGTGAAGGCCTATGACGACGGAGCCAAACTTGCCGATCCGTGGCCCGATGCGCAAACCATTGCGGCGGGCATTCGCGTACCGGCCGCGATTGGAGATTTTCTGATTCTCGAGGCCGTTCGCGAAAGCGGAGGGTTCGCTGTTGCTGTTTCCGACGAGGCCATTCGCGATGCGCACCAGCACTGCGCGCGGACTGAGGGCGTGCTGCTTTGTCCGGAGGGTGCGGCGACTCTGGCAGCGCTCAGACAGGAGCTTGGCTCGGGCAGAATTAAAGCAGATGAAAAGGTGGTGCTGTTTAACTGTGCAACGGGGTTAAAGTACCCAATGCCTGGTGACCATCGTCGAATCGATCTCGGCGAAGCCATTGACTATGACTTCATCCTGTCGGACTGATCAGTTCAGCACCCGTCGCAGCTGCTGGCGGTGAAGAGATGACGTCGCATCGACGTCGACCTGAAGGCGGCACACCCGCTTGGCAATGTAGGTGCCGACGGGTTTTTCGTGGCGACATACAATCCGGTCCTCAGGCGCCACGCGAGCGTTGTACTGTTCAACTTCAGCGTCGGTGGGCGTGAGCCGTGCGCTGTCGCCTTTCGGCGGAGACACGGTGCAGGATTGCCATCCTAGCAGAACGAATAAAGGCATCGACATTCTGAAAAAATTTTTCACGGATCAACTTTCTCTATTGTTAGGCAGCTCTTGCTGCGGCGCGAAATGATAACGTAACTGGAGCCCGTCCATCTCGACAGGCGAGCCGTCCTTCAGGGCTGGTCTCAGTTGTAGCAGTGACATCTGATAGCGGACTTCGTTATCCAGAGCGCTGGCTTGCGGTGTGATTTCCAATACGTCAACATTTCTGAGCCCGAATCCCAGCTTGATTATTCGGCGATTGCCCATCAGTGCAATGGGTGGCGCCGGCAGCAGGGTGAATTCGACTAGCGCACTGCTTGGCTGCGGCCGGTCGGCAAGAGAGACCTTGGCAGACGGCAGCTGCGCGCCGGGATAATTGGGGGTCCATGCCCTAAACTGAATAGGCCCTTGTGCTAAAGCGGCCTCAAGCCTATTCAGGCTCGTGTACAACACTGGATCAGGCAACACCCGGGGCCGACCAAAGAGCTGATTAAGTCGTTCGCTAAGGGCACCGATCGAACTGAGCTGTCGGTTCGCTTCACCGTACAGCGTCATTGCAATGGCCTCATGACCAAATAGCAGTTCCCAGTCTGCCTGATAGATTACCGCAAGCGCCGAAGCCTCAGTCGGACTGTCTGGACCGGCGGACAGGATCTGTTGGATGCGGCTCAGTAAATCCCTACCTATCCGATAGCTGATGCGCAAAGACTCACTCTTCGCCAGAGTCCATCCCTGATACTCCGCAGAGTTCTCTTTTAAGGCGACTTCATTGAGCAGCGAGCGTCGCTTAACAAGGGACACCTGGTAGTAATGCGCCAGAACCACATCATACAGCCAGGGCACCAACTCAGGATCTGCTTCCCCAAGAGTTGCCTCGATCGCGCTGATCGCGCGCCAGCTGAGATTCTTTGCCAGAATGAGATACCGGGTGCTGTTGGAATTTTCGGCATCGGCCGATGCTCGATAGAGCAGCTCACTGAGCTGCTTGGTGCCGCGCAGGTAATCATAGAAATCGCGCAGATAAATTTCGTCGTTGAGCCACTCAAAGTAGCTGAGCTGATCATCCGCCAGCTGCCACTTCTGCTGTGCCAGCAGCGCTTCGATCAAGTGTTCCAGAGCGGTACGCTGTTGAGGTGCTCGGAGCCCATAATTCACTTTGGCGACCTGAACGGCTTCTAGGAAGGTTTTTTCCGCTGTTCGGTAATCCTCCGCCTCCATTTGCAGCAGCCCCCGGGCAATAAGCTGCTCAGAACGCTCGTGCTCATATACGCTGCTGTACGGCAGTGCACTGCCGGTTTCCTGTGTCAGGGCAGAGCTAGCAGGGAAGCTCAGGACAATCAAAATAAGCAGACGCAGCATATAAGAACGATAATGGCTCACAATTCATTCAGAATAGCGCAAACCCGGTGACCCGCAAATATTGGACCTGTTCACGCCAGTCGGCAAGTGCCGCTATACTCCACGGGCACGAACGAAGACCCACCTTTGTCGTCTCAAACGCGTTTTTAATCGACAAGGATCACAGTATGTTAGATGTCGTAAAGAACCGGAAAATAGATCTCTATACCTGGGCAACCCCTAATGGCCGTAAGGTCTCCATTATGCTTGAAGAGCTTGCGTTGCCTTATCGAGTGATTCCTGTAGACATTACCCGTGACCAACAGCACGCCCCTGAATTTCTGGCGATCAGCCCGAACAATAAGATTCCGGCGATCGTCGATCATGACGAGGGGGCGCAGCTCATGGAATCCGGTGCCATCCTGATGTACCTGGCAAGTAAATCGGGGCGCCTGATGAGTTCAGCTGGGCCCCTACACTGGCAGCAACTTGAATGGCTGATGTTTCAGATGGGCAGTCTCGGGCCAATGCTGGGTCAGACCCACCATTTTGTAAAATTTAATGCAGGAAAGTCAGTCTATGCAGAGGACCGTTACCGGGCTGAGAACCGCCGCCTTTACAAGGTTCTGGATGCCCGACTCGAAGGTCGACAATTCATCTGTGGGGAGTACTCGGTCGCTGACATTGCGGCGTGGCCGTGGATTTCCCGATTCGAATGGCAGGAGATGGATCTGCGGGAGTTTCCGCACTTGAAGGATTGGTACGTAAGAATTGCGGAGCGCCCTGCCGTGCAGAGAGGCTATGCGGTCCCACAGGATTTGCCGGTGCCGATGCCTGACTGAGTGTGCCTCTGGTGCGAATCAGCCTCTGTGCTTTGCAGATTGCTATAACGGGGCAAAATGACTAAGTTAATTCGCTCTATTTCAGTGATTAAGGAGTCAATATGATCAGGTTGAGCAACACCTTGCCGATAATGTGCGGGTTTCTGCTATGTGGCTCAGTGGTGGCGGCAGACGATACCTACGTTTCTCCCCGCAATGTGTGGGGGCAGCCCGATCTGCAGGGTGTTTGGAATTTCTCCTCTAACGTACCCTTTCAGCGTCCGCAACAGTTCGGCGAGCGCGAATTCATGACTGATGATGAGATCGCGGCCATGCGGGCGCGACTAGCGGAAGCTGATGCGGCTTCTGACCAGGCTGTGCCAAGTGCCGACCCAAACAGCCCCGGGGGATACAACGATTTCTGGGTGGAAAGTGCTGGCATTACCGATCGCATCCGCACTTCTCATCTGGTCTATCCTGCGGATGGTCGCTTACCCGACCGGGTAGCGGGATCTGCAGTCCAGTTTGGAGGCCTTGGGCCGGATGTTCCGGGTCAGCGACCGGTTCGCTATACGGTTGGTGGTATTGCCAAGAATGGGCCGGAAGATCGCGGACTGTCAGAGCGCTGCATTGTTGGTTTTAACGACGGGCCACCGTTCATGCCCAGCCTCTATAACAACAATGTCCAGATTTTCCAGAACCGCGATCACGCAGTCATTCTTACTGAGATGATTCACAATGCCCGCATTGTGCCACTCGACAACAGACCTCCATTACCAGAGGAGGTCGGTCAGTGGAGCGGCGATGGGCGAGGCTACTGGGACGGGGATTCGCTGGTCGTGGTCAGCCGGAACTTCAATGGGCTCACTCAAAGTTTCAGTGCGTTTGGCACCTCGGATGAGAAAGTACTCACCGAGCGTTTCACCCGCGTCGACGCGGTGACAGTGGATTACGAATGGACGTTAGAGGATTCAGCGACCTTCACAGACAGAATTACCGCGATCGTGCCGATGACCAAGGTTCGCGGTCAGCTGTATGAGTACGCCTGCCATGAAGGCAACTACGGCATGGTGAATATACTGCGCGGGCAACGCATGGAGGAGATACGCGCGGCGCAAGGATCTGACTGAGAACAGGTCAAAACGGATTCAGGTCCGGGCAAATTACGGTGACGTGTCCGGCTCTCCGGCTTGCTGCTATTCGCGCCAGCCCGGGCCCCTGACAAATCTGGGCGGGCAGTGCGCCGGTATGCTCCCCGTCGCTGATAACAGCTTCTCTATCGACGAAGACCATGCTGGTCGAAAACTGATGAGGGCCGCTGAAGCTTGCGTGGTCTGACATTGAGGAGGGACCGAACACCACAATATCGGCAAAATAACCTTCGCCCGTTCGCCACGATCCTAGAGTTTTAAATTGCTTGCCGGTGGCTTGCTCAGCTTACGAATTGTTTCAGGCAGGGTGATGACCCGCTCATCAAGGACGTACCGGCCCAGCACCCGGGCGAAATTACCGTAGTCGCGCGGAGGGGTGCCGCGTTCGAGAAAGACCCCTTCGGTTACCGTTGATTGCGCGCCTTAGGCAAAGCTCACCCAGGGCAGGGCGATGCTCCTGGCGACATTTTGCAGGTGTGGCTCAACTTTTCCGCTGGCTGGCAGAAACCCGTTGCGCCCCTGTCAGTCAGTCGGGCAGCGTTTGGCACTTTTCTAGGCACCGGGTGTCGGTTTTTGTTGTTTCGGGTTGACATCAGGCGTTCTCAAAAATACTGTATATAAATACAGTATTTTCTTCATGTCATCATGCCACCAAAACCCCTCCATGAAACGGTCCTGAACCCGGAGTGCTCTCCCGGGCTGCCAGATTATGCTGAATTGCACTGCCTTTCGAATTTTACTTTCTTGCGCGGCGCTTCTTTTCCGGAGGAGCTGATAGAGCGTGCTGACGAGCTGGGCTACCGGGCAATCGCCATTACTGATGAGTGCTCCTTGTCCGGGGTAGTGCGCGCACATGCGGTTGCTAAGGAGAGAGGTATTGAACTGATTATTGGCAGCGAATTTCATCTGGAGGAAGGCTGCCATTTCGTTCTGCTGGCCTGTAATCGGCGTGGTTATGGTCATTTAAGTCATTTGATCAGCTGCGCTCGTAAGGACACCGCCAAGGGTAACTACCATATGGATTACGCAATGGTAGAGCAGCACCTGCCCAGTGATTGCTTAGCCCTATGGTTACCTGACCTGAACCATGCTCCTGAGCATCTAGCACATCAAGCAGTATGGCTGCACCGATTATTCAGTAAGCGCTTATGGATTGGGGTCGAATTGCTGCTCCGGGGAGATGACCTGAGGAAGTTACGATTTCTACAGCGCTTAGGTGAGCAGTACGCAATACCCTTGTGCGCAACAGGTGGTGTTTACATGCATGTGCCAAGTCGGCGCATTGTGCAGGACACAGTAACCGCGATTCGCTTGCGGCGCGCCATCAATGAGCTCGGACTGGAGGGAGAGTGCAATGCTCAGCGCCATCTTCGGGGTCGCAAACAACTGGCCAAGTTGTACCCTCCAACACTGCTGGCTGCCACAACGGAAATTGCTGATCGCTGTAAGTTCTCGCTGGATGAGCTGCGTTATGAGTATCCCGAGGAGCTGGTACCGCCTGAGTACACTGCGCACGGTTGGCTACGTGAACTGACCGAGGTCGGGATCCGGACACGCTGGCCAGAAGGTGCTAACCCTAAGGTACGCAATCTGATTGAACATGAGCTGATGCTTATCAAAGAGCTCAACTATGAGCATTACTTCCTCACAGTGCATGACCTGGTGACCTTTGCTCGCAATCAGGGCATTTTGTGTCAGGGGCGCGGGTCAGCTGCCAATTCGGCTGTGTGCTATTGCCTCGGAATTACTGAGGTGGATCCGGCCCGGGTAGAGGTTCTATTTGAACGGTTTATTTCCAGAGAGCGGAACGAGCCTCCGGATATTGATGTGGATTTTGAGAACGCGCGTCGTGAGGAGGTCATTCAATATATCTACAACAAATATGGCAGAGCCAGAGCGGCATTGGCTGCTACCGTTATTACCTACCGCTCTCGCAGCGCGATTCGGGACGTGGGTAAGGTGCTCGGTCTGGAAGAGTCATTACTCAATCGTATAACCAAATCCATCTATTGGTGGGGTTCTTCTCTCGAAGAACAGCTTTCTGACTCCGGCCTTGATTACAGCGACAGAAAAATCCGGATGCTGGTGACGTTAGCCGGTCAGCTAATCGGTTTTCCGCGCCACCTTTCCCAGCACGTGGGAGGGTTTGTCATCAGCCAAGGATCGTTGACGCATATGGTTCCTATTGAGAACGCCAGTATGGCAGAGCGGACTGTGATCCAGTGGGAGAAGGATGATCTGGAATCACTGGGGCTGCTTAAGATAGATGTACTGGCGCTGGGAATGCTGACGGCGGTACAAAAATGTTTGCGCTTGGTTAGTGATTACAGTCAGCAACCTCTCGTAATGCAGAACATCCCCGCAGAAGATCCTAAGGTCTATGACATGATGTGCGAGGCAGACACTATCGGAGTATTCCAGATTGAATCACGGGCTCAGATGAGTATGTTGCCACGACTTCGCCCTCGTAATTATTATGATCTGGTTATTCAAATTGCGATTGTGCGACCTGGCCCTATTCAAGGAGATATGGTTCATCCCTATCTGAACCGGCGTAATGGCAAAGAACTTATTAGTTATCCGAGCGAAGCAGTTAAAGAGGCGCTTGAAAGAACGCTGGGGGTGCCTATATTTCAGGAGCAGGTTATGCAGCTGGCTATGGTGGCAGCTGGATTTACCGGCGGAGAAGCAGATCAGCTGCGTCGAGCTATGGCCGCCTGGAAGCGAAAGGGAGGTTTAGAGCCGTACCATAAGAAACTGGTCGATGGTATGCTTGCCCGTGGTTATGAGCCAGATTTTGCACAGAAGCTTTTTAGCCAGATCAAAGGATTCGGCGATTATGGTTTTCCAGAGTCTCATTCAGCCAGCTTTGCCCTCATTGCCTATGTCTCATCTTGGCTCAAGCGCTATCACCCTGCGGCTTTTTGCTGTGCCTTACTCAATAGCCAGCCTATGGGGTTTTATGCCCCAGCGCAGCTGATCAAGGACGCACAGAGGCATGGTGTCATTATTCTTCCGGTTGATGTTAATCAGAGCCATTATGACAGTACTCTGGAATTTGACAGTAGCTATGTAAAACCGAACTCACCTTGTCATGATCATACAGAAGCAAAAATACGGATTGGATTGCGAATGGTGAAAGGTCTGTCCCAGACCGGCGCAGAAGCCATTCTAGAAGCACGCCAAGGGGGCGCGTTCGACACCGTCCAGAGCCTGGTCTTTCAGAGCGGAATCAATCGCAAGGACCTTGAGGCTCTGGCGGCAGCTGATGCCCTACATCAATTAAGCGGCGATCGTCATCGTGCCTTTTGGCAGGCCAGCGGCATTGAAACCGCAGGCCAGAATGTCAGATCTGTTAATGCAGGGAATCAGATGCTATTTTTTTCTGATCCAGGCTTCGACAGTGATTTTGGTGCTGACGTCTTACTGCCTGTAGCCAGTGAAAGCCAGAATATTGCCGCAGACTACAGATCTACCGGTTTTACCCTTCGGCGCCATCCGCTCGCGCTGTTCAGATCGCACTTGAATCATTTCAGAGTGCAGCGCGCTGATGAACTTGCGTTGATCGACAATGAAGGCTCTGCCAAGATAAGTGGTCTGGTCACATGCCGACAGCGGCCGATGACGGCGGCAGGGGTTACCTTTCTTACACTTGAAGATGAGAGCGGTTTTGTCAATGTGGTGGTGTGGCCTTCTCTTGGAGAAAAGCGGCGGCCGGTTGTTCGTCAAGCGATGTTGATAGGGGTAGTAGGGCACGTTCAGAAGAACAATGGTGTTGTGCACCTTATTGCCAGAGACCTGGTCGACCTCAGTCACTGGTTAGGAGCAATGGACGTCTCATCTCGGGACTTCACGTAGCTGGACAACCGCGTTCATCGAAGTTACTTTCTCTCTGCCCCAAGTATTATGTTTCCAATAATATCGGTCCTGGAAGCACTAAAACGCATTTAGAGCATAAAAGTCAGGCGATTCTTAAGGAGAACTTCATGAAAGCCAAGCTAATAATTACGATGAGCGCAATGGGCCTGCTGTTGGCCGCTTGCTCTAACGACTCTGAAACCTCAACTGCTGACTCCCCATCCAGCGCAGCTCCACCGGCGATGGCAGAAACGAGTATGCCGACTGGCCCCAGCCTGGAAGACGTCATTAATGACGAACGCAGGGCGGATAACCAGGGTAGAGATGAATGGCGCCACCCCCTGGATACATTGTCTTTCTTTGGAATTGAGCCAGATATGACCCTTATTGAGGTTCTGCCTGCTAACGGTGGTTGGTATACACAGATTCTGAATCCGTTGACGGCTGAACAAGGTCGTTTGATTGGTGTGACCTATCCAGACGTTCTGTTTAGACAAATGATGGGCACATGGAATGAGCAGACTATTGAGCGTATGGGTGCTGATATTACTCAAATGGCTCGCTACCTGGACGTAGAGGGAGTTGAGCCTTCGCAACCCATCATAGGGTATACAATCGACAATATTCCAGACTCCGAGAATGGTCAGGTTGATGCGGCTCTATTTTTTCGTGCCATGCATCACCTGTTTCGGTTTGATGAGCCACTTATCGATACTGCTTTAGCCGAAGTTTATGACGCACTTGCTCCCGGTGGCGTAGTAGGTGTGGTCCAGCACCGTGCACCGGAAGATGCTGACTCCGCGTTTGCCAGCGGTAACAATGGTTACTTGAAACAGAGTGATGTGATTGCTGCGTTCGAGAGAGCAGGCTTTACTTTTGAGGAAGCCAGCGAGATCAACGCCAATCCCAATGATCCGGCCGATGGTCTCGTCTGGCGATTGCCACCTACGCGCACTGACAATCCAGAGACAGCGGCAATAGGCGAATCTGACCGCATGACGATCAGGTTTCGCAAACCCTCCTAAAGGTTTTACTGGGCTCGACACGAAGCCCTGGCTGCTTGCCGGGGCTTTCGTCTATCGCACTTTCTTTTTGGTGTGGACCGATTGCTCCTTATTTTCAGTCCGCGTTCAGGGAAGTGGATTCATACTATCTATTCCTGTTTGTTCTAGTATCTGCTGGAGGCTCATGGTGCGCTAACAGTGCAGGTGAGTTCGCTCAGGAAAAATAACCATGCAGGAACCAATTACGCTCACCACTACGTTCTCGAAACACCCACAGGCGGCTACCATTTCGTTCTCTTGCAATATAGTAATCGCGGAGAATATCTAGGCCTGACCACCAGTAGGTTTCGATACGTTCAGGGCCGCTGATCAAAGTAATAGCCTGACGATGATACAGTTTACTGCCCTTTAAAGTTAGTTGAATGGGCTCATCCAGAAGCCAAAATGGACGTGGGTTATTCGTTACTCCAGTAGCCGACATTTGTGCCTTTTTGTCTTCGTAGTTCAGCTGTTGAGTTGCATATTCCGGGCAATGTTCAGCAATCGTATTGATGCTCTTTAGTGCATCATCGCCGAGGCGTGCATGCAGTTGCTCCATGAATTGATCAAGGTGCTTACTGTTAATTTTTGATCTGCACTCCACCCGCTCTTCTGTTAACAGGGCATCACTTTCGCTCAGAAATGCATCGAACTGTTTGACTTCGAGTTTTAAACCGACAACAGGGGCAGGTACAGCAAGTTGGGCAAAATGGGTCTCTATTAGTAATAAAAGGTGGTCACGGTGTCGAGTAGCCTGTCTCAGGCCTATGTCAATTTCAGTGCGGCTGCGCTTTTCATGGACCATAGACAGCAGCAGATGGCTGGTACTTAAATCTCTCTGTATCAGGAAGTCGCGAAGTTTTATCAGTATTTCATCAATGATCGGCAGCAGATAATTTATATTCTCGACTTCATAAGGAAGGTCATAAGAAACTGAAAATTCAGGTGAGGGTATATAGTTTCGGGTTGGCTCAGGGCTTGTGCCTGCTGCCTTGCTGAGTGAATTGACAAAATTACTCCCAAACCGTTTATGTAATCCTTCAACTGGCAAACGCCAGATGTCCCTTATTTTTCTGACACCCATGTTGTGCAAACGCCGGTGCTGCTCCTTCTGCAGATCGAGTACATCGACAGATAGCTTTCCAAGGGCAGAGCGCAGGTTTTCTTTCTGATAGACCAGAGCATTATGTCCTGAACGTGCCAGCAATAAACTGCCGCTGACTGTTGGGCTGGCTGCATAGAGAAAGCTGTCTCCCAGAGATCTGGTTTGCAGTGCGGGTACAATCAGGCTCTGGAGCTTGCTGTGGATATTGTCTATCCCGCCAAAATATCTGAGGCTGCTGCGAATTTCGCAGACCAGTGCCTGAGAGTGGAAGCTTACGGTGGCACTGACGTTTTCCGCCAGACCCGCTAACTCATAGAGAATCTGCGTCTGTTGTGATTCGCTGAGTTCGCTTAGCTGCGGAAAATAGATCGCATACCAGAGGCTTTGCCGCCTGGGTCGAGATTTCGCAGGTTCTTTATTGCTTTCGTTATTGGTACGGCGCTGCTTACCAGGCCCGCAGCGGTTAGCTAGGGGCAGCTTGATCACGCCTGATTTACGTGACCCGGCGGTGGCCACCGGTTTTTGCGCCGAATTATTCGGATCCTCCATGATTCTCTCTGCGGACTCAGGCTGACACTGTCTTCGGATAGAGACTGAACTGGGCACTTAATGGCCTGAAGTTGCCACGAGCCTTGATGACAGTCACTTCGGCCCGGGAAAAGTCGCGATTATCGGTGACTGAACCCTTTATCTGCAGGCGTAATGACGATGGTGAATACTTGCTATCATTATGCTTGAACAAGACTGCCAGCGTGTCGCCAACTTCAGCTGCAAGCTGCAGGCGGCGTAGCACTTTACCCGGTAGCCAGTTCTGCCAGGCCAACACCAGCCCGCAGGTTTCAGTTTGCATCGCCTTTTCCATACTCCATAGCGCGTCTTTACAGGGCGTGTCTTGCTTCACTATTAGGATCTGTCCGATATCGATACCAGCTTGAGTCAGGGCAGGCGCATTAAGCAGATAAGGTGGGGCCACACAGAGAATCCATTTCCCCTGCTTGATGACTGACTGCATCAGGGGGATGAGCAGCTGTAGCTCTCCCATCCCCGAGTGTCTTGCAATCACTTCAACCAGGCCGCTGCTAGGCCAGCCGCGGCCCGGTAGAATATCGTCCAGCTCATGATACCCAGTGCCGATACCGTGAAAGCCTTGACCGGCCATATCGCAACCACGCCAGAGGTTTGGATTGCTGTGCAGCAGTTGATTTACTCTTGTCCAGGGGGCTCCTCTGCTGTTGCAGGCGGTGTCACTTAACGCCTTGCCAATATTGGCCTTTGGCTGAGTGACAGAGTCTCTGAGAATAGTCATTTTTAAATCCACACCACTTATACTGTATTTTTATACAGTATAAGACCAGTGCTTTTTTAAGCGCAACTCTTTTTGCATATTTAAGTATTTTTTACATATTGACAGTAATCAATTGCTTTTTCTTTATTTGTCTCTGAAGGCCTTCGTTAATAAGCACTTAGTCCCCCTGTATGATGAATTTGCTGGCAGTCATCAGGCCCTCATCAGCTAAAACGGCAGTTCTATCTGAAATCAGTACCTGAGAGTACCGATGAATAAGAAACCGGAAATGATATTCGTAGTTTTCGAAGTATTCGGGATGAGTTTGCTTGCCAGTAGCGCCCTGCCATAGCACTGCCGTACCGTAGGATGCAGTATACGCTAACCAGAAGGGACAGAGACGCTAGGGATAGGCAGAGAAGTGCTATGAACCGCCCTACGCAGTATCCGGGCGGTATATTTTCTCCGCGGTTACGACCGCGTCCAGACTTACATCCCAATTTTCGTTGGGAAGCCGCTCTGCTAACTGGCACTCATGTGCCAGCCCAATCAACAGAGGCTGTCTACTTCGATTGAAAATTTTAAAACTGAACGTTCGGTCATAAAACCCCTTCCCCATGCCGAGGCGATAGCACTCCCGATCAAATGCTACCAGTGGCACTAGAACCAGATCAAAACCGGTGGGAGAGACCGCGATGGCGGGCGCATGCGGCTCCGCTATGCCCCATTGGTTCTCCATCAGCTCCGTTGCGCTATCGTAGGGTGCGAAGCTGAGCAGTTGTTCATCATGCTGGCCAGCAATTGGCAAAAAGCAGGTTTTACCTTCGGCCAAAGCTTGTGACAGCAGGGGTTGAGGGTCGATTTCGCCATCAATGGCGAGGTAGAACGCTATCTTCGTGGCGGACTGATAAAAATCCTGAGCGGTAATTAACGAGGAAAGTGCTGCCGCTGCCGCTGCTTGCTCCTCTTTACTCAGGCGATTGCGAGCCATCCGATGCGACTCGCGCAGGGTATGGCGTTCGTCGTTATCCATAATCGATTATGGTCAGTCTAGCGAAGGTGATATCAAGTCCCCCGGAACACCGCTACCAAAGTTGCCCTGAACCGAAAGGTTCAGGTGGTGGCTCCCGTGATGCATAAGGCTTTCCGGCTTGCGGACTTGCACAACAACATCTAACGAGTTGCCTCCGGGTATTACAATATCGGCTCAAGAACATTTTTGACTGGCAAATGTTCTAGGGAACTCTCAATGAGATTATAACTTGGGCTTCGGGGGCAGGGAAAGCTCCCGACACGTGGTAATCCTGATCTCGTTAAACGGGGGGTCGGAGTCAGTCAGGCTTGGAGGCGTCCATTCGACGCCGCGTTCGCGGTCATGGCTTGTAACGCTAAAACTCAAGCTGTCGTGATGACGCTAAAGCCAGATCGATTTTATCCTCGAGGGCTTGTACCTGCTCTGAAGTGGTTTGGCGGGTTTCGTTAATCAGCAGGTTCTTGCGCAGCATGTCATGGGTGATGTTAAGAGCTGCCATTACAGCGATCTTCTCAGCGCCGTGTATGTTGCCGCGGCCCTTTATTTTCCGCATGCTCTCGTCAAGATAGCGAGCAGACTTGATCAATGCCTCCTGATCGGAAGGAGGGCAGCTGACCTGATACTCCTTATCCAGAATGGTCACTTGTACCGCGGTGTTTTGCTCACTCATATTCTGTCGCCTAAATAACTTTGCGTTGCGAGCCGTCTCAGGAATCGCCCATGGACTTCAGTCGGTCCAGTACCGACCGCAATTTGGTCTTGGCAAGCTGATTCTTTTCCATCAATTGCTGGCGCTCATGCTGCAAGTTCGACTTTTCCGCTTTTAGGGCCTGGTTCTCACGCTTCATTTCAGCGCAAAGATCAATCAGATCATCCACTTTGCCGCTGAGGGTGTTAAAACTTTCTTCGCTCATACGTAGTCAGTTGTTTTTGCTGGGGAACCGTATAAATCGCGCGGGCACCGGCTCGTCGAAATGGATTAAACTCACCCCTCCGCAACGTTATACCGGCGTTTGTTTAGGCAATTTATGAACTATAGAGCCGAGGTGTTTTCCGGTCAATGAAAGAGTGAAAAAAATGGGCTTGGTTCCCGTCAGCCGGCCCGATATGCTTGCACAACTACAACCCGGTTCATCATCCAGATGAGCACGTTTGATCTGATGGTCCGCAAACTAACACAGGAGTCTTGTAGTCCCCATGGCAGGTAAATCCCACCCCTATAAAGAAATGAGAACTCGGCGGAAGGAGTTGATGGCGCAAATGGAGCCCAACAGTATCGGCCTTGTTCCCTCTGCCCCGCCGAGTTTCCGTAACAACGATGCGGAGTATTTGTACCGCCAGAACAGTGACTTTTATTACCTGACCGGGTTTGCTGAGGAGCACGCGCTGCTGGCGCTGATCCCCGGTCGCAAGCAGGGAGAAGTGGTTCTTTTCTGCCAGGAAAAAAACAAGGAGAAAGAATTGTGGACGGGCATCCTGATGGGCCCGGATGCGGCCATTCAGAATCTTGCGATTGATGATGCCTATCCGATCGCGGATATCGATGACATACTGCCGGGCCTGATCGAGGGCAGAGACCGCGTCTACTACTCCATGGGGAAGGACGACAAGTTCGATGATCAGGTTATGGAATGGGTAAAGACGGTTCGCCAGAAGGCAAAAATGGGCGCGCGTCCACCGGGGGAATTTTTGATGCTTGATCACCTCTTGCATGAAATGAGGTTGTTCAAGAGTACCGCCGAGATCAAACTGATGGAGCGTGCTGCTAAAATTTCAGCGGAGGGGCATCGACGGGCGATGGCTTTCTGCCGACCCGGAGTGCATGAATATGAGCTTGAGGCAGAACTGCTTTATGCCTTTACCCGCAACGGCAGTCGTGCGCCTGCCTACAGTTCAATCGTGGCTGCCGGGGACAACGCCTGCATTCTGCACTACAACACCAACAACGCGGCAATCGAAATGGGAGACCTTGTTCTCATTGATGCGGGCTGTGAATACGAATACTACGCGTCTGACATCACCCGCACCTTTCCGGCTAGCGGTAAATTCAGCGATGAACAGAAAGCGATCTACGAAATAGTACTGAAAGCTCAGGAAGCCGCAATTGAAGAAGTCAAACCTGGTGCGCTCTGGGATGCACCCCATAACGCATCGGTGAAGGTGATTACAAAAGGGTTGATTAAGTTAGGGCTGTTGCAGGGCACGTTGTCACAGTGCATCAAGAGCGAGGCCTACAAAGAGTTCTACATGCATCGTGTTGGCCATTGGATCGGTATGGATGTCCATGACGTTGGCAATTACAAAATCGACGGAACCTGGCGTGTGTTGGAGGCTGGGATGGTGACTACAATCGAGCCGGGAATTTATATTGCACCTGACAACACCGATGTGCCGGAACAATGGCGTGGGATCGGTGTGCGGATCGAAGATGATGTGCTGGTAACCAAGTCTGGATATCGAATCCTCAGTATAGGTGTGCCCAAAACCGTTTTAGAAATTGAAGCATTCATGTCTGAGTCGACGCATTAGCTATGCAGGTCCAGAACTCAGCAACCCAATGTGACGTCGTTGTTGTCGGCGGTGGTCTGGTTGGCGCCAGTTTCGCACTGAACCTTTCTCAACAAATTAATGACAGCGCTTACAGCATTCTGGTTGTTGAAGCCGTCGACAGTTCAAATTTCGATCAGCAACCGAGCTTTGATTCGCGATCCACTGCACTATCTTTCGGGAGCAGGCAGATTTTCGAGACCATGAATTTATGGTCTGCGATCACCCCGCTTGTTGAACCAATTATTGAGATACATGTAAGTGATCGCGGACACTTTGGTCGGACAACGCTCAGCAGCGCAGAGCATGGCGTTGAAGCCCTGGGTTACGTGATAGAAAATAGAGAACTGGGCCACGTATTGGGTGAGGCCATGCGGGCGTCGTCCGGAGTTAGCCTGCTGGCTCCAGCTGCGATCACTCAAATAAAACCATGTCGGTCGGGGATGGAGTTAACGGTTGCGCGCGAGGAGCAATTGACCAAGCTCTTTGCCAAGTTGGTTGTGTTAGCCGATGGTGGCAGGTCTTCTATTTGCGAAAGTCTGGGAATCGACCAAACCAAAACCGATTATGGCCAGCATGCTGTTATCACCAATGTCGCTTTTGAGAGACCACATTCGGGGGTTGCCTTCGAGCGTTTTACCGAGTCTGGTCCGCTTGCGGTTCTTCCGCTTTCAGATTTTCAGAAGTCGAATCGGGGATCGCTCGTCTGGACTGTCTTAGAATCTTACCGGGAAGAACTACTCAGCTGTGACGAAGAGACGTTTATGTCGATGCTGACGCAGTACTTCGGAGAACGACTGGGCAGAATAATGCAGGTCGGCAAGCGCGTAGCCTATCCGCTGTCTTTGACGCTGGCCAGGGAGCAGGTCAGGCCGGGACTGGTCCTGTTGGGCAATGTGGCGCACACCTTACATCCGGTGGCCGGGCAGGGTCTGAACCTCGCCCTGCGCGACTCTGCGGCCCTGGTTCGTCAGCTGGTCATCGCAAAAGAGCAACAGGTTGCTCCCGGCGAGGTGAGGAATCTGCAGGCCTATCTAGAATCGCAAAATCAGGATCAGTTCGAATCGGTGCTGTTCACCGATCAAACGGTGAAACTGTTTTCAAACAATCAATGGGGTCACAGTGCGATCCGCAAGCTGGGGCTGCTGGGCCTGGAGCTCATGCCATCCATGCGCAGCAGGTTTGCTCAAAGCGCAATGGGGCTGAAGCCCTGACAGGCCCTCCCCTCCCCGAAGGGCTTAATTTCGCTTTAACAGGCCGCGAATATTCTCGATGCGTTTTCTGTTGACACCGAGGTCGCTGTAACCCAGCCTGGACGCCGAACGTACATGAATAATGCCTGCTGTCGAATCCTCAAGAAACTCTACGTCGTCAACGTAGCGCATGAGGCGCGAAGTAAATTCGGCGTAGAGATAGCCGTCACTTGATTCCACGATATTGGCCTCGTCCAATCCAAGCAGCACCCGTTCGACTTGGCGCAGGCTCGCTTGCAAGGGCTGGATTCCATGTTTGGCGTCAGACTCGAAGCTGGAGACGCAGTTGGGCGATTCCGGGCACGCTGTCAGACGACCATCCTGCACGCCGATGTTTTGCGGTGGCTCTCCGGCACAGGCTGTCAGGAAAGGAAGGAGGGAAAATATGCGTCTTTTCATGTTAACTCGGCGCCTTATAAGTCGCTACGGGAAGAAGTTAGCGGATACGCATGCTTTTGCTGTTGGGATTACTGGACAACGGTCATCCCGAGCCATTCCGCAATCAGGGCAGGTTTGCTTTCACCTTCAATTTCCACTGTTACCGCGTGTTTGAGTAACCACTGATTGGGATTCTTTTCCTCGGCGCTCAAAAGTTGAAACCGTCCTCTGACTTTGTTGTTGACCTTGACCGGATTGATAAAGCGTAGCTTGTCGAAACCGTAATTGATGCCCATTACCGAATTCGCAAGTTTCGTGCTTCCCTCATAGCCCATCTCAACCATCAGAGACATTGTAAGAAAGCCGTGGGCAATTGTGGTTCCAAAAGGTGTTTGCGCCGCCCGCTCCGGATCAACATGGATATACTGATGGTCTCCCGTTGCTTCGGCGAACTGATTGATCCTTTCTTGATCGATCAGCATCCAGTCAGAAACACCGACTTCTTTACCGATATAGTCGTTCAGTTGATCAGTGGTCAGGGTGAGTGGCATTGCAATCTCCTCGATACGCTTGCTGGGCAGGAATTCAGTCTATCAGTATTCACTTTGAGTTCCTATTTGCCAGCGGGCCCGGGCGCTTGATCAGTGAACTGCTGCGCGCAAAGCCATAGGGCCTGTTGGGTTAAATCAGCAATGACATGCAAGCTCGCTGGTGAGTCCCTATAATGAGGCGATGAGTCAAGAGCGTGAGTTTGACATTGTAATCGCCGGGGGAGGCATGGTAGGCACGAGCCTGGCTAGACTTCTGGCTGACATCGGCACGGGAAGCAAGCCGTGTCGGATTGCGCTGCTTGACCGGGTCGCGTTTGAACCAGACAAGACGCTATTTCATGTGCAACCGGGGCGCTATGATCCCAGAGTCAGCGCGCTGACGCAGGCCTCGAAAGCGCTGTTCAGCGAGCTGAAGATCTGGCGTTATATTGCCGATATGCGGCAATGCCCCTATGGAGAAATGCATGTTTGGGATGCTGAGGGGACCGGCTCGATTCAGTTTCGGGCTCATGAAGTCCATCAATCCGACCTGGGTTCTATTGTCGAGAATTCGGTCATTTCATCGGCACTATATCAGGGGCTGAAAGAACAGAGCAATCTGACCTACTTCGCACCTTTCAATCTGACCTCCGTGAAGCGTGATGAATCAGGTACGCTGCTAATCGGTTCAGAGGACGGCAGCGCTGTCCGGGCAAAGCTACTGGTTGCTGCGGATGGTGCAAATTCAAGAATTCGTCAGCTGGCGGGCTTTGCGACCCGTGAATGGGACTACGGACACGATGCCATAATTACAACAGTGCAAACCGAAAAACCACACCGGGCGATTGCCTGGCAGCGCTTCATCCACACCGGGCCGTTGGCATTCCTGCCGCTGGCGGGAGATAAGGAACAGCGCCATTGCTCGATCGTCTGGTCGGTGGTGACCAGCGAAGCCGAACGCTTGATGGGCTTGTCAGGGGCGCAATTTAATGACGCGCTGACGCGTGCATTTGAATCTAAACTGGGTGCCGTTAGGTGCTCTGATAAGCGCTTTCGGGTGCCCCTGCGGCAGCGTCATGCGACAGAATACTTCCGCGACGGAATTGTTCTGGTCGGCGATGCAGCCCACACAATACATCCCCTGGCCGGCCAGGGCGTAAACCTGGGGTTTCTGGATGTCATTGCGCTCAGTGAGGAGCTCCATACAGGTCTCAACGCAGGTCGTGAAGCGAGCGATCTGCGCATTCTTGGGCGCTATCAACGCCGGCGCAAGCCTCACAACCTCAGAATGATGTGGGTGATGGAAGGTTTCAAACATCTGTTTGCCGGCCGTACTCCCGCCACGGTCTGGCTTCGCAATTTCGGATTGACTCAGATCGATGGTGCTGGCCCGCTGAAAAATCTGCTCGTGCGACACGCGATGGGTATGGAGTAACTCACAGTTGACTTGTCTATCTTTTGCACTGCGCCGCATGCCTCTGTGATCGCTTTATCCTTTGTCGGCAAGAGTTGGAACGAGTTCCGGTCGCAAGCTCAGACGGTGTGTCTAGCATCGGCTTTCAAGAAGTCCCGATTTTGTTTCCAGCATGCGCGTTGGGCCCTTCTTAAAAGGTTAGTGCCTAAATACTTCGCAGGCCAGTAAACGCGCGGCTTCTGTTCAGAATGTGACTTAGAGAAAAGTAAAAAGTCCTTATATTAGATATTCTTATGCAGATTTCTTAAAGTCAGTCGATACAATTCCTGTGCGAATATTAACCGCATGCGTAGAGGGCGAATTGGGCAGTTTGGAGCAGTAAAGGGATATGATTAAGGATAAGAACAGGACAGGGAGCTTCC
>JASMER010000029.1 GCA_030752195.1 Gammaproteobacteria bacterium | reverse complement strand
AATTTATTGAATTAAACAGAAATTTTATCGGATGAAGCTATGGAGCATGAGGGCACACTCGACAAGATCGACAGAAGAATCTTGCGGGAACTGCAGCATGATGGGCGTATCACCTTTTCAGAACTGGCGAAACGCGTTGGACTGTCCACCAGTCCGTGTCTGGAACGGGTGAGACGCATGGAACGGGAAGGGGTGATTGCGGGCTACACCACTTTACTGAATCCCAAATTCTTGAACGCCGGACTGATTGTCTTCGTACAGATCCGGCTGACCCGGACGTCTCAGGACATTTTCGAGCGGTTCAAACAGGCCGCGGTAGAAATCGAGGAAGTGCAAGAGTGCTATCTGATTTCGGGAAATTTTGATTATCTGATCAAAGCGCGCGTTTCAGATATGGACGCATACCGACATTTCCTCGGTACCACCCTGCTCCAGCTCCCGGACGTCCAAGAGAGCACAAGCTACGCGGTCATGGAACTGGTCAAGGAAACTCTGAACCTCCCGATGCCAGGCTGAACCGGTTTCAGCGAGCATACCCTTCCGCCCGGAGCTCCTCGAGACGTTTGCCCCGCAGCATATTCGTCAGGGCATAGTTGCCTTCATGGCAGGCAAACTCATAGATGGGCGCATTCAGTCGGGAAAAATGCACGATCCCCCGGATCTGATCAGTGAAAGTCGACGGATCGTTCAGAATGAACTCGTATTCCATCGCCTGTTCGCCAACTCGGGTAAAGCGCTCCGTAAGAACCATATTTTCCGCGCTGCCGTAGGCAGCCGCGCGCATAAAAACGCTGGCCATTTTCGCGTTGAAGTGATGCGTCTCGATCACCAGCGTGTCTCCCTCCCAGAACCCTCGGGAATTGCCCGTCCAGGTTTCGATGCGTTTGTCCAGAAAAGGGCGGTTGTCCAGCAGCACGATTCGAGGATCATTCCCTAGCTCAGTGTTCAGCACCACATGATCCCGGGTCACCAAAATCAGCACGTTATTGTTGTATGAATTGGCTTTGATATATGGACCGGTAGACTGAGGAAACAGCAGGCAACGCGATGCGAGCCCAAAATCCTCTGGTCGGTCACAGGAAATGGCCCCGAACGAAATACGGCTGGGACGGTCAGCGATAACCACTAATCCGTCATTACAGGGGTTAGACGGTGGCGGTGATCGCTGAGTAATCACACCGTCTTGTGTAACCGGCAGACGCCCGTCTGTCGGATACACGATGATAGACGTTCTCCGATTCGGAAATGACTCACCGTAGAAAGACCAGAAACTGTTGTAGGCACCCGTGTCGTCAGTCGGCTCCTCCAGTATGCGCTGCGACAACGCTTCCTCACGGCGATCCCGGCGCTGCTGACCTATGCGCAGCCGGGCAAATTTGGCGGCCAGTTCCTCGGTATTCAGAAACTCCCGCTCGCCAAAGCTTGGCGGCCGTTCAAAAGGCGTAGAATCATTGAAATTCCAGACCCCGTTAAAATCAGGGTATCCAAATTCATCCTTCGGAACCGAATATTCCTGTGCCAGAAGCAGACAGGGGAAGAAAAGACTGGAGAGAAACAGGTGCCACGCCGGTAGTTTCAAGCGCTGATCCACAGACATGGGATAATGACCTCTATGCGGCGGGAACCAGTTCAGGGCGTCTGTCGAGGAGGTCTGTGAGCCCCTCATAAGCAAGGGCAAGTTCAAGAACTTTCTGATCTGCACCGTAGGGACCCATCACCTGCATGCCCATAGGCCGCCCCTGAGCGTCAAAACCCACCGGCACATTGACAATAGGCAGACCGCCTAAACTGCCGTACATCACCACTTCCATCCAGCGATGATAGGTATCCATCCTGCGATCAGCAATCTGTCGTGGCCACGACAGATTTTTGTCATAAGGAAAAACCTGAGCAGTAGGCAAAACCAGAAAATCATACTTTTTGAACAAGCGGTCTAGCTCCCGATACCAGGCGCGACGAATGCGATTGGCATTCGCTGTATCACCTGCAGTGATGCTGAAAGAATCTTCAATCTCATACGCCAGTTCGGGCTTTAGCATTTCCCGGGTAGTAGGATCATCCCAGTAGCGACGCATACTTGTGCGACCGCCGTGGCGCAGGGTAGTCCAGCAGAGCCAGAGATCGCTTAATGTAAACAGCGGAACGTCTGTTTCAACCACCGCGCCGGCAGAACTCAACAGATCTAAACTGTCTTCGCACAATTCTGTAATACCCTCTTCCATGGCCAGATAACCGCCGAGATTGCCCATCCAGGCCAGCTTAACTGAATCGAGCTTAATAGCCTGAAGCGCTCCGGATAAGGGGCTCCCCGCGATCGTATTGAGCAGGGCAACAGTATCCGCAGTGTTTCTGCCCATCGGCCCAGAGGTGGAAAGCGGCCTTGGTTCGGTTTCAACACCGCTAATCACATTCACGCTGGGCCTGAATCCGATCACGTTATTAAAGGCTGCCGGGTTACGCAGTGAGCCCATCATATCGCTGCCATCGGCAACCGGCAGCATGTGCGTCCCGAGACCACTGGCTGCCCCACCACTGGAGCCTCCTGAAGTCAAATCAGGATTCCAGGCGCTGGCGGTAGGCCCGAACACCTGATTGTAGGACTGCGACCCCAGACCGAACTCCGGGACGTTGGTCTTTCCGATAAAGATTGCTCCGGCTGCGCGTAATTTTGCCGCCATAGCGCTGTCTTCCTCAGCCACCCGGTCCGCAAACATCGGTGACCCGCTGGTGAAGCGCAGCCCGGCAACTGGCTGCAGATCCTTAACCGCATGGGGCATGCCATGCATCCAGCCCCGGTACTCACCACGAGCAAGCGCCGCATCAGCCTCCTGAGCCTGAGACAGCAATATGTCCTCTTCGGGCATGCTGACTATGGCATTGTACACGGGATTGTGTCGCTTTATGTGCGCCAGATAGGCGAGCATGACTTCTTGACAGCTGACCGATTTGGCTCTAACGGCCGCTGACAGCTGCAGTGCTGTCATTGCCGTGATATCGCTCGGTAGCTCGGCTGCCCAAATACGGCGGGGTAGAGAGGCCGCCAATGTGCCAGACAAGCCTGAACGCAGGAACGTCCGTCTGCTTAGTGTTGTTTTCATTGCTATATCCTCTCGCTCTCGACGAAAAAGCAAGGATGCCGCTTCTCCTCCTGAAGATTATTCATGAACTGGGTACAAAGTCCAAGCTTGCCTGTGCTTCCCGGGTCTTTGAGCACGAAACAGAGAGGTAAAGAAAATCAGTCACGCGTGCGCCCGAACACAGAGTAATCTCCTGAATTCATCGCGCCAATTGTGAGTAGCGTGCGCTCATTGTGATGCACCCAATCCTCGACAGGTCTACACACGTTTTTTCGGATATGTGAAGACGTCGGCTTCATCTTCTGACAGAAAATCTGTTTCAACACCGGGCGCCCCGAGTTGTAAACCAGCAGCTCTGCCTCTGTCATCGCAGCAAAATTATTTTGTGGTTCAGTGCAGCTGACCAAACTCATTATCAGCAGAAAGGGCAATGACACGCGCATGAGCCCTCTAGTTACTAAAATAAGGAAATCAGAAAACACTAGTTATAAGGCCTACCAACAGACATGGTCTGAATGATCTGCTGGGTCCGAAAGTTATGTTCGACCCAGTCCCGCACCGACCGGCACTCCCGGCGACGAATACGGGAGCCCGTTCGCACCTTGCCTTCTTCACAATAAATCTGGTCCATAACAGGTTTATCCCGATTATATGTCAGCAGCTCCGATTCGCTCATACTTTGGAAACGTACTGGCTGCTGAGCGCAAGACACAAATACAGTGAAAGCTACAAAATAGAAATTGCTTGATTTCTTAATCATTGACCGAACTCGAAAAGCTTATACCAACCCACTGAGCTCTGATTGTAGCCCATGAGAGGGGAAATTGGATGCTGGAGTACTGACCGCCCTTTCGCCGCCGGGGCCGTTAAAGCCACTTGGCATTTGAAACGCCGTGAATTAGTCTACTTCAGAGTTGCGAGTCGCCTTTAACCAAGGCAACACCAGTATCTAGGCTTTTAGCCCAGCTATCTGACTATTCAGGGGAGACAGAACATGCTCAAGCTTCTTCAAAACATCAGTTTAAATCCGGCAATGCAGCAATTTTTATCACAAAAACTGCTCCAGCAGAGATCCATTATTTTGACGAGTATGGCAATTATATTAAGCATACCGCTGACCAATGCCCAAGATGTAAAAACTGACGAACTGGGTTTCATCATTGGCACGCCTGATGTATTGAAGCCTGCTGAGGGTGCAAGAAGCGTAATTATCTCTGGTAATCCCTCAAAACCAGGGATGTACGTTATGCAAATAACATGGCCTCCGGGCACTGGTAGTCGCCCGCACTTTCATAACACTGCGCGCTACATCAACGTGTTAAAGGGAACCTGGTATACCGCGTGGGGCCCAGAAGCGGACGTTTACAACCCAGAGAATATGGTCGCAGTACCAGAGGGCACTTTTATCTATCAGCCACCGGGTGGCCACCATTACGACATGGCCAAAGACGAAGAAGTGATTGTTCAGATCATGGGCATAGGGCCGGTGGTCACCACATCCATTCCGCAACCTGGGATTCAGCGCTTTCGTTAGTCTTCCGAGCTATGTCGAGGTACAAGACATTGATCTTATACGCTTCGCCATACCTGATTTACTGAGCTCGAAAGAAGCAGTTTATTGTATGAGACTACCTGAGCATCTCTACTAGGGACGAAACGGCTGCCTCGACAGTTAACTCGATTAGCAGGGATAAAGTGCTTCAAAGAACTTCGACTCCGGTGGCACTGCGGCGTTCAGCTGTTGGCCAACGGGGACACGATCATGAAGGTCGCATTGGCCCTGGCCACAAGCTTGTTGTCACTGTTAACAGTAATCTCAGTTCTAAACAGCGCTTTGCCGGCGTAAATCACCTGAGCGAGCGCTACCAGCGTATCACCCGACGGAGGGCGAATGAACGCAACATTAAGATCTGTGGTAGCCGAAGCCTTCCCCGCAGGACGCATTGTTCGGACCGCCGCACCGGCAGCAGTATCCGCAAGAGAGGTGAGAACACCGCCGTGTACTCTGCCGCCATTGTTCAGATGGTGGTCCATCAACGTCATTGAACAAACTGCCCGTCCGGCTGACAACTCACCGATCTGAATTCCCAGAAAATCCCCATAGGGACTCATCACCACAGGCTCCTCTTGCTCGCTCAATCTGTTCTCCCAGTTCGTCTCGGACCCGGATTAGGCTTTGTGTTGAAGCAAATCGCGCTGCGATTTCTTGAAGGCGAGCTTTTGCTGTCTGCGCTGTTTGATAGTCGCCTGTACAGGGTGACCGAGATGTTTCTCACCTCGACGCTGCGCCAGCTCAATCTGCCGTTCGCGTTCGGCATACCGCTGACGCTGTTTCGGCGAGTGTTTACCAATGCAATGATGGCAACTAACGCCCGGCTGATAATCTTTACTTAGTTTCTCCTGCTCCGTGATCGGCATACGACAGGCATGACACTGATCAAAGGAACCTCGCTCCAACCGGTGATTTACAGTCACACGATTATCAAATACGAAACACTCGCCTTCCCACTTGCTTTCCGATTCCGGCACCTCTTCGAGGTACTTCAGAATCCCGCCTTTGAGGTGATAGACATCCTCAAACCCCTGCTCACGAAGATACGCCGTGGATTTTTCGCAGCGAATACCTCCGGTGCAGAACATAGCAACTTTTTTGTGCTTGCAGGGATTAAGTTGTTTTTTGACATAGTCAGGAAATTCGCGAAATGAATTGGTGCCAGGATTGACAGCTCCGGCAAAAGAACCAATTTCAACTTCATAATTGTTTCGAGTATCCAGCAGCAGGACGTCCGGGTCTGAAATCAACTCGTTCCAATCGCGGGCTTCCACATAAGTTCCTACAACCTTATTCGGATCGATGCCCGAAACCCCCATGGTCACAATTTCTTCCTTCAGTTTAACTTTGGTTCGATAAAAAGGATTTTCGTCCACATGCGACTCTTTGACTTCAAGACCGGCAAAGCGCGGGTCTTGCTGCAAGAAGCCAAGCACCCGGTCTATTCCTGCTCGAGGACCAGCAATCGTGCCGTTGATGCCTTCAGCCGCAAGCAACAGTGTGCCGCGCACCTCGGCAGTCAGCAAACAGTCCAGCAAGGGTTGCCGGTAGGTTTCAAATTCGGGAAATCTTGCAAAGCGGTAAAGCGCAGCGACCACCACGCCGGGAAATGTCTCAGTCATACTGTAGCCTCATTGCTGCCCGGAACGTAAAACCGGAGCAATTCCGCACGAGTTTATCAACAATTCGCTCGGAACTGTAAATCTGAGTGACAGATAAGACGATGCTTATCAAAACCTGGAGCTGACGTGGTTACGGAAGATACACTGATCGAATTCACGGAATCATCACTGCACTAGAAGGTCTCGCCACGATTTCCACAATCATCGATAGGATCAGTGACAGCACCTCAAGAAACTTGCCTGCGGTCCGGCAAGGCAAGCCGATACACGCACTTAGCGCGTGCGGCTCATCTGTCGCCGGCCCTACCCCTTCTGGAGAATCTTGTCTATCAGACAACATCTGGCGCCATAACTGGCCATGGCTGATTACTGTTTTGTTATGATGATTGATTCTGGCACCGCAATAAGAGTCTTTGTCGCCATGTATGACTTTTCAGAACTCTCCGAGCTTCTTCCGGACGCACGCGACGGCCTCAATCGCAAAGAGCGCGTTGTGCTGTATTGCCTGATGCAAACGCAAAAAGAATTCAAGGATCGTAATGTACCTACCATTACGCTGTATGGCCGGGTTCTGGAACACATCGATGCAGGCGAGGCTGAATTCCAGCACATCTTGGCCAAGATGGTAGGACTGACCCAGAATTCAGTTAATTCAGCCAGGTCTGGCTGACAGCTTGCCAAGTCGCTGATTCCGTAAAGCGCTTGACCCTGCCTGCCCCCAGACAGGATTTGCGTAATCAACGCTGGCTCAAAAGCCGGTACGATGCGAAAGGCCTATGGCTCAGACCTGGCTTCGGCGGTGCGGAGTAGTCCTGCGACGGACTAACTGACTACCGGCAGGTGGGACGGCAGGCCCCACTCCGCCCAGCTGCCGTCATAGACTGATAAATTTCGATAACCCAGCTCCCAGGCAGCCAGGGTGAGAACACAGGCAGTAATTCCCGTGCCGCAGCTGGTGATCACCTGTTGCTCCTGGGTCGCCTTATCAAGAAACAGTCTTCGAAGCTCCTCCGGCGGGCGCAAGCGACCTGCCTCGAGCACTTCGGTAAAGGGTAGGTTGCGGGCGGAAGGCATATGCCCCCCTCTCATGCCAGGTCTGGGCTCGGGCGCAGTACCATAGAACCTGCCAGCTGCGCGCGCATCAATTATTGCTCTCTGTTCGTCGTCGATCGCCGCCAGCACCGCTTCAAAATCGCAAAACAGGCCTTCCTGTTCTTTCGCCTTAAAATTCCCCGGGCCGGGGGCCTCAGCGAGGGAATCGGTCACCGGATAAGCTTCAGCAAGCCAAGCTGGTAGCCCGCCATTAAGCACGAACACATTGTCATGCCCCATCGCTTTGAACATCCACCAGGCGCGGGGACTGGCATAGAGGCCAACGTCATCATAGACAACTAGCGTGTCCTCATTATTAATGCCCAGCGCCCGTACCTTTTCCTGAAACAGTGCAGCAGACGGCATCATATGCGGCAGCGTAGTGTTGGATTTGCATACCTGTTGGTCGTAATCAAATCGGCGGGCGTCAGCAATTGCGGTGAAATTATTCTCGTTGTTGATAGAGACAAACCCCGGCACCACTGGCGGCACCGAGGCGTCCAGCACCACAAGCTTTTCATCACCGATTTGCCGGAATAACCAGCCGACATCAACCAGCGCTGATTCTGTCATGATAGTGGTCCTTACGGGATGTACTGCTCGAAACTCAACTTGCCTCAGAGGCGGTTCCTGAATTCTTGTAGCTTGGCTTTGATTTGAGAGGCATTTTTAGGGCCTATCCGAATAAGCAGTTTGTGGACTTCCTGAAGGTTCTCAATACTCGCGTCTGCATGGAGGAACATCACTGAAGGCTTGACCAGCTGATAGGGTCCTTCGACTTCTTCGGCGGCGAGAACGGCGTTTATCGCGGAGCGCAGCGTGTCATCGAAACTCTGATTGCGGAATCCTATCTCCGCGTAGGCCTGCTGAAGAAGCGGAGACAAGAATCTATACAGGGCATACGAGGCATCCGTATCAAGGGCTGTGAAGGCTTCAACAACCTCATTGAACCGATCATAAGAAGCGTCATCCATGACGAATAAATTCTCATCGATGTTTCTGACCTGCATTTCTGTGCCGATCGGCTGATAGGGAACCCCCGTCTGTGGATACTCGCCGCGACTTATGTTCTCCACCAGAGCGACGAATTTGCGCACAATCTGGTCACTCACCAGAAAATCAATTACAGCCGCACCACCGGAAATCCCGCGCAACTCGTCAAACACAAACGCATCGCTCTCATTGAGCATAGGTAAGGGAGCCGCGGCAGGCAGCTCAGTTTCCGCCTGAGCAGGAGTCGCACTGGCAACCTCTGTGGGCAATGGCTCAACGATTGGCTCCGTCGCCGGAGGAGCCACCTGATCCGTCTGAGGCTGAAGCCTGATTTCAGGCAAGATACTGTTACCTGCTGGCGTGGTTACTCTCGAAGACGGACTCTGGCGTTGGACCGGCTCGACAGGCGGCGCAATCACCACGGTGGTCGTGCCATTCTGAGACGCGTCGAAGGTCAACGCCAGATAGACAAGGCCCATAAGAGTTACCACTGCAACACCGGCAATCGTTAATAAACCCGCTTTTCTCATTCCGAATTCCTACGTGATTTCTAATTTTGTCACAGCGACTGAGTGGTCTCAAGCAACGCAGTTGTACCGCTAACAGCTCGTATTTGACTCGCAATGACAGAAATAGTTTTGGGATGCCATACGAAAAAGCCCAGGAGCAGACTGCTTCCGGGCTTTCCGAGATTAATTGCCCGGCACGGAGGCTGGGTTCCTCAGATGTCTGGTCTAATTCTTGGGAAATCCGAGATCGTTCATGGTTTGTACAAGGTCCCTGCCAGCGGTAGCCGCATTAGTTTCCTTGTCTATCTTCAGGATGGTGCCATCTGCACCAATGTAGTAGGTCCAGCGATTGGCAAAGCCAACACCCATCAGGGCTCCGTAGGCGTCCACCATCTCTTTGCTGGGGTCAGCAAGGATTGGAAAGTTAGCCTCATGCTCTGCAGCAAAGGCAGTATTGTCTTCCAGTGTGTCGACACTGGCCATGAAGTACGCAACGTCAAAATTCTGAATTTCTCTGGCACTGTCACGCAGCGCTTTACATTGCATAGTTCAGCCACCGGTAAAGGCTTTTGGAAAGAAGGCAATCACCACTGGCTTTTCACCCAGAAACTGGGAAAGACTGTAGGTGCTGCCGTCTGAAGCAGCCAATGAGAAATCTGGTGCTTTGTCACCGACTTCCAGAGCCGCCGCGAATTGGCTTACGAGCAAAGCTGAAGCCACTACGGCAGTCAGCAGAACGCGAGAGAAGCGCTTGGCAAGGTGAGACATATCGTTCTCCATAGTTATTAAAGATCGGCGATGCTGTCGACGATCTCTTCTCTTTGTACCCTGATCAGCCGGAAAATTCCAGCAAAACCGGGACTTTCGGGCAGCATGACTCTGTTGCACCTAGCGATCAGAAGAGAAACCCACTGGGTCTGACACGACGCAGGGTATCTGCTTCGGTTTGGAGCTGCCTGACGACGGCATCCAATTCTTTTTTCTCGGAGGCGGAGAGCCGGTTGTTGGAGCTATAAAGAGCTCGCATTCTCTCCAGCGAACGATTAATCGCACTGGTATGGCGGTACAACGCCATTCGCTTGGCTTCCTGCTGCGACTGACGGTAGCGGGGATTTTCCACCTGCACATTGACGCACTGTCTGACCATCTGACCCGCCGCGTTGCGTCGATTCTGGCAACGGGACTGAGTGATGTACTGACTCTCAGTGCCCTGAAAATAATTATAGGGGGTGTTCGCGATATTGCGCGCCATCACAATGTCCGCCTGCGATTTCCCATGAAGCAATGCCATCATTCCCCGCGCATCCACATCGGCTTCGCGCTCCAGGCCGGAAATGACGAAATTATAAAAGCTACTCAGATCCTCCGAGGTATTCATCAGCCCCCGGGAATTTTGTTGAAGCAGATTCTCTCGGATTACCCTGAGCTTCCACTCCCCGTAATCTTGCGCGGCTGACAGATATTGTCGGTCGCTAAGAGCATACAGCCGCTGAGAGATATGATGAGTTAGGTGCGCAAGATCATCAACTTCCTGCCACTGCTCGATGCGCGATCTGGCGTCAATCAGAGCCTTTACCAGGGGTAACTGCTGTTCGCTGTACAGACCGGAATTTATCCGGGATATCTGCAGTGCCTCGCCGAGTGCCCCCGCCGCGCTCTCATAATCTTCTAGTTCCAGGTAGAGGCGCGCCGCATCATCATACGCCTCAATCAAAGATTGGTCATAAATCCCTTGCCGGCTCTGCAGATCAACTATCGCCTCCTGGCGCTTGGCGAGTTCGACAGCGAGCTCTCGGAAACGTGCTTCTTTTGCAGCCTCCTGGCGCGCCAGTTCCTCCGCCCTGACTTGAGCGGCTCTAGCTGCTGTCTGCTCTTCTTCGAAACCAATTTGTGCCGCGCCGGACTGACCCCAGGCGTGAGTAGACAAACTGAAGGCAAAAACCAGCCACGCGATAAGCTTCAGAGCAACTTCAGCATTGGGAAAATACAACCTATTCATAATAAAACCGGACAACAGCGGAACCTCTTTATAGCTCTCAATGCCCTGTCGGTGTCAATGTACCGCCATTAATGGCTTCGCTGCCAGATCCAGAGCGACCGACCTCATTAACACCGATTCAATTTTGGGCAAGCGCGACTGAAACCGCAAGTCATTGAAGGGGTAGAGACGAGAAATCACCAATGCGCCCAACAGGCTTTATCGGAAACCACAACCCTGCAAAAGTTAGAAATCGATTAGCCTGCGCCAGACGTGTGGCTCTGATCACCGCAATTCAGAGGGTTCTTGCAAACGCAGACTCCATTGTGACAATGTGGAGACGACGACACGTGCGGAACGCTTAAATGTCGAAAGCAGCGCAAAGGCAAGGTTCCCTGCCCTGCAAGTCGGGGCACTGCGCGTCTCATGACAAATGGCCCGACCTACGCTAACCTCCGAAAAACACCGTGGCTGTTGATGACCGCCTGCCCGGTATCACAGAGCCAAACTCCATCCCACGTGGGTTAATGTCATGAGAACATCAGGGCCCCCGCAAGCTGCAGCTTTCTCGCGCTTAATATGCGTACTATCTGTGTGCCGGCATCAGGTCAAAACAGCTTTTAATGGATGACCCTGGACAGTGAGAACACAAAACCCCGCAGGAGCCGGATCTGGCGGAGAAAACATCTGAGCAGGAGTAAACAGCGTGATCAAGTTATATGGATTTGGCGAGTCGAGATCCTTCAGATGTCTCTGGGCACTGGAAGAAGCGGGGCTGCCCTATGAGTACATCAGTACCAAACTGCGAACAGACGCGGCAGACCCTTCTAGTGCCCAGCATCCTGACTATCTACAACTGAATTTTCAGGGGAAGGTGCCCACTCTGCTCAATGACGGGCTGCTTCTGACCGAATCCATCGCAATCCTCAAGTATATTGCACGCTGCACACCGGAATCCGGTCTGCTCCCCAACGCCAGCATGGATGTTTATGCGCGGCTTGACGAACTAGCATCCTTTGTACTTGCTGAGTTGGAACAGCCCTTGTGGAGCAAGGGGAAGCACACGTTTGCCCTCCCTCAGGAACAGCGCATTCTACAGATGTTGGAGACAGCAAAATTTGAATTTCATAAAGCAGTTACCACCCTCGATCACATGCTGCCTGAATCAGAATTTGCAGTGGCGGACTCCTTCACACTAGTTGACATACTGCTTGCTCAGACCTTCAATTGGGCCATCCGTTTTCAATTCGAGGTTCCGGCACGATTTGTTGCCCTGCGCGACCGGCACTATGCGCGCCCGGCGGCTCAAAGGGCTTTGAATATCGCTGGCTAGAACATGATTCTTCGCGCCTTTATAATCGCGGCGGAACTGTGTTGTGTCGCAAACGCCAGCCTGGCGCAGACTTCGTCCGCAGCACAGGTCAATATCCAGAATCTGGACTTTTTTCTCGTTCAGGCGTTCCACAGCAAGTACGCAAGGTCACGCCTTGCGCTGAACCACATTGGAATTCAGGGACAAAAGCAAGAAGCGGGCTTTTTGGTTACGAGCGTTCTGGAAAGCTATCCAGCCCATCGGGCCGGACTAAATCGAGGCGACCTGATCACGACAATTGATGGCCAAGCATTTGATCCGGTTACTAGTTTCAACCGGGCTGCTGTTTTCGAGCCTGAGCCGACCAGTCATGTGCTCAGTGTTTCCAGAAACAATGACGTTTTTGAAGTCTCTGTGACGCCGGTTTTCGAAAATCTCTATGATAGTTTTCGAAGCGCCAACACCGCCAGTGTTCAGCAGTTCAGCGCGGGGAACAAAATTATCGGATACCTGCATCTTTGGGGACTCTCCCGCAGCAGTCATGACCTCATATCAATCCAGTTGCTGATGCAGCAGCTTGCCCAATGTGACGGTATTATCCTGGATTTGCGCGACAGCTATGGCTTTCTAGATCCGGAGCACTTTCAAGCGTTCTTAAACAGTCATTCCAGCATAGACATTACCGATGCGTCAGGCTGGCTGACATCGATCAACGAGACTGCGAGCAACATCGCCAGCATCCCCTACCGCAGGCCACTTGCGATTTTGATTAATGAGCGGACTCGCGGAGGGCCGGAAATATTGGCCTATGAAACAAGCAAACTTGAGCGTATCGTCAGTCTGGGTAGCGCGACCCCTGGTCTTATTGGTAGCTACGAGCAAGCCGGTGACTCCGAGGCATTTGAATATCGACCGGCAGACTCGACCCGAATCGACGGGCAGCGCTTTGAAGGCATTGGTCTGCAGCCTGAAAGTGTGTTGGACTGGCCCCTTAGCGAAACCCGCAGAGATGACCCGCAGTTCGAAGCGGCAGTGACGATGCTGCTCGGGATAATCTAACGCCCGGCCTAAGAGTCCTCTTCACCTGCCCAGGAGATCTGTTGGTAATCGAACCCAAGTTCCAAAGTGGGTTTAATAACCTCGAAATAGGGAGACAAGTCAAAATCCCTCGGCGTGAAGTGCGAGAAATGGCGCCGGTAGTAGACCGGCACTTCGCCCTCATCACCGACCTCCGGCCCTAAAACAGGCAGTATCGGATAATTGATTGACTGAAACGATTCAGCAATCAGCGTTGAGCAAATCGCTCTGGTCGGTTCACCGCTACCCAGCCCGATCATCGCGCGCCGCCAGCGGTTCGGTACCGCCGGCTTCTGAATCAGAAACCTGACCAGATCCCAAACATTCTTGAGATCATAAGTGTGGCCCAATCGAGATCTGGCATGACTTATCAATTGGCCGCGATCCTGATCAGTAAGGCTGACCGGTCGGCATATCCGCAGATTGAAACCCGAATAGTGCTGCAGCGGAATTAGCCTGACCCCCTCCTGCAGATCAGCCTCAAGCAGACAAAGCTCATGTGAACTTGAGCCGGAATCACCCACAAACAGGCAGGCGTGTGACCAGGAAGATTGGGTCAGATACTTAATCGCAACGCTGATTCGGGTGTCACCCTCGACCAAGACCACATCACCCGGCATCAAGATCTCCGCAATGGCGTCAACAGTCACGGTGTCGATCCGTCGGTAGCCGGGAAGCGCTTCGCTGAGAAAAGCCGCCAGCCAATTGCCGATTGCGTGCCTGAATTCCAAGACTGCTCCCACTTCTAGGTCATTGTGAATCTGGTTATACTCTTGACCCGCATCGTAATCCAATCAATTCAGCAGAAACAGGAGCAGCGTCATGACTACGGCCTATAACAAGTTCTTCATTAACGGTGAATGGGTCGAGCCTGACCGCCCCACGCTGGAAGTAATAAATCCAGCTAACGAAGAGCCCTTTGCCACCATATCCATGGGCACAGCCGCCGATGTCGACGGAGCGGCCAAAGCAGCCAAAGCGGCGTTTGCTTCCTGGTC
>JASMER010000299.1 GCA_030752195.1 Gammaproteobacteria bacterium | reverse complement strand
TGACTTACCTCAGGGGTATCAAATCTCACAATTCAAAGATCCAATTGTAGGTGAAGGTAAAGTAATACTTGATATGCCAGAAGGTCAAAAAGAAGTAGGTATAGAAAGATTACACTTGGAGCAAGATGCAGGTAAAAGCATTCACGATGCGTTTGACGGAATGACTGGCGTCGATTTAAACCGAGCCGGCACGCCACTTTTAGAAATTGTCTCGGAGCCTGAACTGCGTTCAGCGAAAGAGGCGGTTGCCTATCTCAAGGTTATTCATTCAATTGTCCGCTATCTCGATATCTCCGATGGCAACATGGCCGAGGGGTCGATGCGATGCGACTGTAATGTCTCAATTCGGCCTGAAGGATCTGCGACTCTCGGCACTCGCACAGAGATCAAAAATGTGAACTCGTTCCGGTTTGTCGAAAAGGCCATCAATACCGAAATCAATCGTCAGATTGATATTTTGGAAGATGGCGGACGAGTAATCCAAGAAACCCGACTCTATGATCCGGATAAAGACGAAACTCGTTCGATGCGGTCAAAAGAAGAAGCGAACGATTACCGGTACTTTCCAGATCCCGATCTGTTACCGGTAGTTCTCGACGATAGTTTCATCGAGACCTGCCGCGTCAACCTACCGGAGCTTCCCGAGGCTCGGAAAGCACGCTACATCAGTGAATACGGCATTACAGACTATGATGCCGGTGTTTTGGTCGCTGATCGCGATGTTGCAGATTACTTTGCTGAAGTCGCGAATACGTCAGGGGAAGGCAAGCTCGCTGCCAACTGGGTAATGGGAAGCATTTTGGCCAATCTGAATCAGACAGGCGGATCTATCACGGACTTTTCCGTGACGGCGAAACAATTATCCCACCTGATTGGCCGAATCAAAGACAATACACTTAATTCGAAGACAGCCAAAACTGTCTTTGAAGCCTTACTAGCAGGCGAGGGTGAAGTGGACGCAATTATCGAGTTCAAGGGACTTGTTCAAGTCACAGACACCGGCACAATCGAAGCGATTGTCGATGAAGTCATTGCTGAAAACCCAGACCAAGTCGCCAACTACAGGGCAGCCCCGGAGGACAAAAAGAGCAAGATGCTTGGATTTTTTGTCGGGCAAGTGATGAAAAAGTCACAGGGAAAGGCAAACCCTAAGGCCGTGAACCAAATTTTGAGCTCAAAGCTCTCAGGCTGATCCACACACTTGGCAATCGGGATCCTTCCGGTAATGGAAGGATTTCCATTCCATGGTCTTTGCATTTAGCCGCGTCAACCGTCCAACTAAGCGGTCAGGCCAGCCAAGCAACACACCCAAAACCTCGACCGCCTGCAAGGTGCCTAAGGTGCCTACCACAGGACCCAAAACTCCAGTCTCTGCACATGTCGGTTCAACTTCCGGCACATCCGGTATTAGACAGGCATAACAGGGGTTCTCCGTATCACGCGGATCAATGGTAGTAAGTTGTCCTTCAACACCCAAGGCCGCCGCCGACACTGTCGGCACCCTATGCTTTAATGCCAAATGATTGGCTAAAAACCGAGTAGCAAATCGATCGGTACAATCGGCAATACAGTGGGCGCTGGAGACCGCATCATCCACGTTTTGATAATCTGCATGCACACTTAAGCCATCGATCTGAATCCAGGGATTGATTCCCAGTATTCGCTCTCTTGCAGATTCAACTTTCAATTGGTTCAAGCTTTTCTGGCTATGGATCACCTGACGATGAAGATTAGTCTCGTCAACAGTATCACCATCGACAAGCGTTAATCGCCCGACACCAGCGGCCCCAAGATATAGCGATAACGGACTACCGAGACCGCCGAGTCCTAAGACCACAACATGGGATTGCTTGAGACGCGTCTGGCCATCGAGATCGACATCAGACAGGAGAATCTGTCTTGCGTAATGAAGTAGTTCGGGATCTGTCATCATGGCTTTTGCATCCTCGTCACTCGGTCTCTACCTGCTAAGTCTTGGAGCGTTTGAACTGATCGCCAACCGATATCGATAGCAAGTTTTCTCACATCGTGGGCCTGACTATAGCCGTGCTCGAGGCACAGCAAACCACCCTTAGATAAATGATTCG
>JASMER010000298.1 GCA_030752195.1 Gammaproteobacteria bacterium | reverse complement strand
CGGGTTTTTTATGGGCAGACCGTTCTGTCGGGCGCCTCCATTTGGCGGGGCTTAATTCAGTCGGAATGAGCCTGGTAATTGCAGCCAGCCTCATTCAAATTCCCCGTAAAATCAACCGGTTGAAACTCTCGAAGTGGAGGGCATGTTGCCGGCGTCGTTTCTTGGTAGACTTTCACCTTGGCCGCGTTTTATACGAGCATATCGACAGCGAAGACAGTGCCGCAGCCCTGGCTGCGGAAGAACCAAAATTCTAGGAGATAGCGCATGAAGCTTCGAACCCTTTCTCAACTGACACCGGCGCTAGCAACCCTTGCTGGGATGACGCTGACTATGTCGGCTGCCCAGGCGCAGGAAGTCACCTTTCACAGAGACATTGAACCCATTCTGCAGCGCAGCTGCCAGAACTGCCATCGCGCTGGCGGCGTCGGTCCCATGCCGCTGGTAACGTTTGAACAGGTCGCGCCTTATGCCGGTTTGATTGAGTATAAAACCGGTTTGCGTGACCGGGCAGGTGCCATGCCTCCCTGGTATATGGAAAAAGACGTGGGTATTCAGAGCTATAAGAATGACCCTTCACTAAGTGCGGCAGAGCTTGCAGCCATTTCGACCTGGGCACGAACCGGCACGCAAAAGGGGGATCCGGCCGATGCTCCAGAGCCACTGGTGTTCGATGACAGCCTGAAATGGGCAGCCGGTGAGCCTGACCTCATCGTGAAAACTAATTCGGTAACCAAGCTGGCCGGGACCCCCGACTGGTGGGGTGAGATCGACAGAGTGCCGGTTGGTCTGGATGAAGACCGCTATGTGAAATCGGTTGAGATTGTTGAGGTTAATGATGTTGACAATCAGGCCGGGACGGGACGTGAAACGGTTGGCGGGCGATATATCTTCCACCACATGATCTGGAGCACCGCGCAGCTCGATGAAAACGGGGATCGGATTGAAGACAGTGTCACCAGCTGGCCGGTACATGAAGTGGGTCGCAACCCCGACCTGTTTGATCCCGATGGTGGACGCCTGCTCAGAGCGGGTACCTATATCTACTCAGACTCGGTTCATCTGCACTCCAACGGCCTCGACACTACCGGCCATTTAGAAATTGGATTTCGTTTTCATCCGAAAGGCTATGAGCCGAAGTACGAGCGTGCAATCCTGGGCTTGGGCAATGGGGTCGACATTAGTATAGCGGGCAATCAGGATGGGCAGGAGCTGCATGCCTATCGAGTGCTCGAAGAGCACACCAAGATAATTACCTTCGAGCCTCATCTGCATGCACCGGGCGAGCGCATGTGTCTTGAGGCGATCTGGGGATACACCGTTGAGACCTTGTCCTGTGTCGGCTACGACCACAATTGGGTGAGAGGTTATGCCTACGAGGCAGATGCCGCACCGCTGCTGCCAAAAGGGACAATCCTTCATATCGTGGGCTACATGAACAACACCGAGACCAACCCCAACGTTCCTGATCCGAGGAATTGGCAGGGATCGGGTAATAGATCCGTGACCAATATGTTCATCGACTTAGGTATGCGCGTCACCATGAATGACGAACAGTTCCAGCAAGAAATGGCTGACAGACGACAAGCTCTTAATCTGGGGCCGAATGATCATGTTATTGGGTGCCCGCTGTGTCTGGCGCCGCTAGTCTCGCCGCTGGAGCGTTTCGAACGTGCCACCGCCACTCAGAGTGATGATTAAGTTGAATTCGCAGGAGAAACAGGAAAGATGCAAATGAAGATTTCTAACAACGCGGTGGTTAAGGCCTTTGCTTTATCGGTTGTTATGCTCATTTCAAATGGTGTTTTGGCTCAGACCTACCGCAGTGGTCAACATGTCGAGCCGGCCTTCGAAGGTTGGCGTCCTAACGAAGACGGGACCTTCAACATGATGTTTGGGTATATGAATGAAAATTGGGAAGAGGCACCGGATGTTGAGGTCGGGGAAGACAACTATTTTTCGCCGGGCGAGGCAGATCGCGGTCAGCCGACTCACTTCCTGCCCCGTCGTAACCGATTTACGTTCGAGGTCACCGTGCCAGCTGACTGGGGCGATCGAGAGCTGGTGTGGACCCTGAAAGTCAACGGTGA
>JASMER010000297.1 GCA_030752195.1 Gammaproteobacteria bacterium | reverse complement strand
ATGAGCTTCAGCGTCCGCAACGATGCTGAAAATCTCGAATACAACGGTCACAATCTGAACACGTTGTTCGCGCAGAGGGCCAATCTGGTCAGACCAAAATTTATCCGTCTGGTAACCGACATTCTCAAATTCAATAAGGCCAGCAAGCTGGCACTTGCTTCGAGTGATATTATTGACGTCACTCTGGATGAATTTCTTCAGGCACAGAACCTGGGTCGCGGGCTGCGGGAAAACTATCTGCTACCGATGGTTGCAGCCATCTGGTCCTGCAGCGTAGCTCAGGCGGGTCAATTCCCGCTAAGCTTTTTCCTCAGATTTTTTCTGAATCATGGTCTGCTCGACATCAAGAACCGGCCTCAGTGGTTTGTGTTGAAAGGGGGATCGCACAGCTACATCAAACCGATGACAGCCCGTTTTGGGGATCGCATCAGGCTGAACGCCCCGGTCCATTCGGTGACCCGTGACGAAGACTCGATAACCATCACGTCCGCCACTGGCACTGAACACTTTGACGAAGTGATACTGGCCTGTCACAGCGACGAGGCACTGACGCTACTGAAGGACGCGAGTGATCTCGAACAGGAAATACTGAGCAGCATGGGCTACCAGGAAAACAGCGTCATCCTCCATACTGATGACAGCTTCATGCCAAGCCGCAAACTTGCCTGGGCGAGCTGGAACTTCCTCGCTGGAGAAGGCGGCGATCAAGACCTGCCTTTGGTCACATACTGTATGAATATTCTTCAGGGGCTGAACAGTCCTGAGCCTTTTCTCGTTTCTCTCAACGCCAAGCACAAGATCAATCCGGAAAAAACTTTACGGGAATTTACTTACGCCCACCCCGTTTACTCAGCTGAATCCAGCGTGGCACAGGGACGAAGGACAGAAATTTGTGGTCACAACCGAACGCACTTCTGCGGAGCCTATTGGTACAACGGCTTTCATGAGGATGGGGTACGCAGCGCTCTTGATGTTGCTGAAAGATTCGGGCAAAGCCTATGAGCCGCGCACCTGCCGCGAGTCTAGTGGATTCTAACGCACTTGAAAGCGCAATCTTTTCCGGGGTTGTCCGCCACCGCCGGTTTTCTCCGACCGAGCATGAGTTTGAGTATCCGATCCACATGTTTATGCTCAGAGCCGATGAGCTACCACAGCTTGTGAATCGCCACTGGCAGCTAGGGACGGAATGGTACCGATGGGCTAGATTCAAGCGTGCTGACTACCTCGGGGGAACGGGGGATCTAGGCAGCAGTGTTAAAGCAAAAATCGTGGAGCTTGCCGGAAAGCCAGCCAAAGACCTAGAGGGTGACGTATTCTGTCTGGTTCACCTACGCTATCTTGGCTTTTATTTCAGCCCACTGAATGTCTACTTTCTCAAGCAACAGGGCCGTTTCAGGTATATGCTTGCCGAAGTCAGCAATACACCCTGGCATGAAAAACATTATTACCTGGTGGATCTCGCTAATATCGAGTCGCACGCCAAAGAGTTTCATGTGTCGCCGTTCAACCCAATGCAGCAAAACTATCACTGGATAATCAAGCCGCCAGACGCCAGTCATTGCTCGGTGCACATCGGTGTACAAGACCAGAACGAACCTGACGAAAAAGTGTTCGACGCAACGCTCAGCCTGGAAAGGCGCGAAATAAACCAAAGCAATTTGAGCCGCGTACTTATCAAGACTCCCAGCCAAACGCTGTATCTTGTGCTGGGAATCTATTGGGAGGCATTGCGCTTATTTGTCAAGCGAACGCCGCTCTACAGACATCCCAAGAAAGAAGGTGCTAGGACAGAAAAAGGTACAGCATGAATAACGAAGACCTGAGCCTAGGAAACGGACAGCGCCTGTTGCAGACAGAGCGGGCCCCAAAGTCAGCTGAGTTGCTCCGCGATCTTTTCATTAAAATTCTCGGACACGCTAGCGAAGGGCACTTTTTGCTGCGCGAACATGGCCGGGTTATCGCTGAAGTTGGTGACAAAAACTCGGCGCTCAGGGCCGAAGCCGACGTGGTCGACACCCGAGTTTATGCTCGCGCGCTGATCGGCGGCAACACAGCCGCCGGAGAAGCCTATGTAGACGGTTGGTGGACCTCACCCGATATCACCCAGGT
>JASMER010000296.1 GCA_030752195.1 Gammaproteobacteria bacterium | reverse complement strand
ACGGTTCATTTAATCTGGGCCTGCATGTTGGCGACAATGAGGCTTCTGTTGTTAGAAACCACGAACATCTTGCCAGCCGGTTTGGTTGTGGTGTCTACTTTCCTGAACAAGTTCACGGCATCAAAGTAGCCCACGTTAATAGAGAGTCCTCAGTAACGTCCGCCGACGCGGTAGTGACAGATCAACCTAACTGTCCTATCGGCGTCATGACGGCCGATTGCCTTCCCGTATTATTTGCGACCCAAGGGCTCGTGGGAGCAGCCCACGCAGGCTGGCGAGGGCTCGTCTCTGGAGTGCTTGAGAATATCCTTCAAGAATTTCCTCATCCGAGTCGGGTGCAGGTGTGGCTAGGCCCCTGCATCGGTCCAGACGCCTTTGAAGTGGGCCCGGATGTGGTGGACGCTTTTGTGTTAAAAAATTTGGCTTGGGCTCGTTATTTCGAGGCAGGCTATGGCGCTGATCGTTCATTTGCTAACCTCCGGGGCCTCGCCACAGATATTCTTGAAAATCTTGGTGTCATGAATATTAAAGGCATTGATGCGTGTACATACAGTGACTCGAATCGGTGGTATTCCTACCGTCGCTCGGGAGTCACTGGACGAATGGCAAGTTGCATTGTGCTCACTGAATAACCTGTGGATAACTTGTGATCATGGTTGGTCGTCCCCACCTCCTTACTGTTGGTTGTTTTAGATAAAGGATTACCTAATGCGATTGGATAGATTAACGAATCATCTCATGCAAGCTCTGCAGGATGCGCAAAGTCTTGCCTTAAATCTTGACCACAATGAGGTGTCGCCTTGGCATCTCCTGAAAGCGTTGCTCACACAAAGAGGTGGTTCAGCTCGATCTCTAGTGCTGGCTGCTGGCGGTCAATTTGATTTGTTGCTGGCGGAAGCCGACCGGGCCTTAGATCGGATGGCTCGATTGGAGAATCATGACGGCGAGGTGCGAATTAGTCAGGATCTTGCGCGTCAGTTTAATTTGGCTGAAAAGCAGTCCATGTCACAGAAAGATTCGTTTCTCTCTTCAGAGACGATTCTCGCTGTGATGTCGAAAGACAAGGTGACAAAGCGGGCGTTTCAGGCGGCTTCTGTCAATGAAGATAGGTTAGCGGACGCCACGGCGAAACTCCGGGGAGGCGAGTCAGTGCAAACTGAAAATGATGAAGAAAATCGTGGCGCTCTTAATAGATATTGCCTTGATCTGACCGCGCAAGCTTCGGAGGGTAAGTTGGACCCAGTGATTGGTCGAGACGAGGAAATCCGTCGAGCGGTCCAAGTGCTACAGCGCCGTACGAAGAACAACCCAGTTTTGATTGGTGAGCCTGGCGTTGGTAAAACAGCGATTGTTGAGGGCTTGGCGGCTAGAATCATTAATGGCGAGGTGCCAGAGGGTTTGAAGGATAAGCGTGTCTTATCCCTTGACATGGGTTCCTTGATTGCTGGCGCAAAATTTCGAGGCGAATTCGAAGAGCGACTTAAGGCTGTGTTGAAGGAGTTAGCGCAGCAAGAGGGGCAAGTTATTCTCTTTATCGATGAAATTCATACCATGGTTGGAGCTGGTAAATCTGAGGGTGCAATGGACGCGGGTAACATGCTGAAGCCAGCACTCGCGCGTGGAGAGCTTCATTGTGTGGGAGCTTCGACTCTTGATGAATACCGTCAGTACCTTGAAAAAGATGCCGCACTTGAACGCCGCTTCCAGAAAGTGTTGGTGGGTGAGCCTACCGAAACCGATACCATCGCAATTCTTCGGGGATTGAAGCCGAAATATGAGGTGCATCACGGTGTAGAGATTTCTGATTCCGCAATTATCTCGGCAGCGAAACTGTCGACTCGTTACATCACAGACAGAAAGCTGCCAGATAAGGCCATCGATCTGATGGATGAAGCAGCAAGCCGTATCCGTTTAGAAATGGACTCCAAGCCCGAAGAATTGGACCGTTTGGATCGTCGGTTGATTCAATTAAAGATCGAACGCGAGGCGCTTAAAAAAGAAAAAGACGAAGCGAGTAAGGCGCGGCTGACTGAACTTGAAGAAACAATTTCCGAAGTGGAGAAGGAAGCGGGAGCACTCGAGGAGGTTTGGGCCTCTGAAAAAGCGCTGA
>JASMER010000295.1 GCA_030752195.1 Gammaproteobacteria bacterium | reverse complement strand
GCATAAAAGAGAGGGTAGTACAGTGGGAGAAATAGTCCGCTATAAACGTGATGTTTGGGGCGAGGAAGTTATCCTCGGTGTTTCCTGGGACTTGCTGTGGGTGGTAGCCGTTGCGGTGTTGGTTCTTCTGGCTGCCCATGCGATTGTCATGGCAGCGCTTGCCAAGAAAGATCTCGACCGACCCACTGCTGAGGGCCGGCGGGTAGTGCGCCATGAATCGATTGACCGTATTTTTCACTGGCTGATGGCCGCTAGCATATTTGTCCTGATTTTTACTGGTACAGCGCCGATACTGGGCCTGAGGATCGCCTGGCTCAACATCCACTGGATTAGCGGGCTGCTTCTGACCTTCCTAATCGCTGCGCATATAATCCGATCCATGTTCTGGCAAGACTTTAAATCCATGTTGCTCACGCCCAAGGATTTTTCGGAGCCATTTGATTCGACCTCTAAGCCGGGGAAATACTACTTTGAGCAGAAAGGTCTGCATTGGGCTGCCACAGTGGTTGTTCTCGCGGTAATTGTCACTGGTGTTCTGATGTTTATGCAGATAGATACGCCGTTCTGGGAACGGACCAACAGCATGCCGGAAGATCAGTTGGGTCTGGTATTCTTGCTCCACGGACTGTCGACTTTGGCGCTGGTCGCGCTGGCCTCGACTCACATCTATTTTGCCTTGCGACCGGAGAAGATTTTCTATACCCGTTCCATGCTGGCCGGTTGGATGTCTGAAGACGAAATGGCAGCGAACCACGACCCAGCCAAATGGACGCCTAAAGAGGCTGATTAAGCTGCAGAGTCGGAGACACTGCAGTGACTCCACCTTAGCGCTCGTGATAGAAACCTTAAAGAGGTGTCAGACTTGTTCTGACACCTCTTTTTTACCTTTTTGACGCAACCTTTTTTCCCTAATCGGGAACTTGTGAACGGAGAGACCTGTGGATCTTGCTGAAAGTATTGAAACCATTGAGGCTGGGTATGAATTTTTGCTGGCTTATGCGGCCCAGGGCCGTCCTGCTGGCGCAGAAACAGGGCCAGGCCCCCACGCCCGTCCTACTCTTGAGGGGATGCTCGAAGCTATGGTTCAGCTCGGCGACTCCCTGGCAGAACGAGAAGAGCCGTTCGAGCGCGTGATCGCTGAGGATTGCCGCAAGGCTGGCGCTGCCATTGCTTTTCTGCTCAGTCAGGAAAATATCGGGTCGGAAATAGTGGACAACCTGAACGCGTCGATTCATCTGCGAGCGGTGCTTACTGATCTGTTTCTCTACAGCGAAGCTCTCGATCCCAGCGTAGATGAAGCGTCCCAGTCTATGGCCTATGATGCCACCAAAGGTAATACTGACGCCTAATATTCCTGGTTCCTGAACTACAAAAGGGGTCAATAGGCATCTTTGTAGTCCTTATCTTCTATGGTTAATTATCCTCGCAGACTGCAACTGGCTCAGCTTCCAACGCCGCTGACCCCACTAGAACGATTCAAGTTTCCTGGTGTTGATACTGAAATTTGGATCAAGCGTGATGAGGTCACCGGAACCGAGGTCTCGGGAAATAAAATCCGCAAACTCGAGTTTAATCTGGCAGATGCCTTTGAGCAGGGATGCAATACAGTCATCACTTGCGGCGGCATTCAGTCTAACCACTGCCGAGCCACTGCAGTGATGGGCGCGAGGCTTGGGTTTAGGGTTCATTTGCTGCTGCGCGGAGAAAAACCTGCAGTTTCAACGGGCAATCTGTTGATGGATTATCTGTGTGGAGCCGAGGTCACTTTCATACCCGAGAGCGAATGGCCGGGGCACGCGGACTACGCCGCTCGCTTGCAGGATAGTTATGCGGCAAACGGGGACCAGGCATTGTTTATTCCTATCGGCGCCAGTGATGAGGTGGGCCTTTGGGGCTATATCTCCGCCTGCGAGGAGCTGAAAGAGGATTTCGCGCGGCACGGTCTGTCGCCAGATTACCTGGTCACCGCGACCGGCTCAGGAGGAACGCAAGCTGGTTTGATCGTAGGCTCGCAGCTGTTTGATCTGCCGGCTGAGGTGAGAGCGTTTAATGTCAGTGATAGCGCAGGCTACTTTGATCGAAAGATTCGTGAAGACGTTTCGCTCTGGA
>JASMER010000294.1 GCA_030752195.1 Gammaproteobacteria bacterium | reverse complement strand
AGGGTCCGGTTGCCGTCGATGAAGGTAGGAACTGTCCCAAGGGAATTGATATCGAGGTAGCCTTCCCGTTCAGAGCGCGGCGGAAACGGCATCACTTCCAGCTCATACTCAAGGCCCATCTCTTCAAGGCACCAAAGCGGTCGCAAGGACCTTGAATTAAAGCAGTGATAAAGTTTCAAGAAGCTCTCCTAGCGTCATCTTACTCAAACTAGCTGCATTCAGTCCCCTTCTGATCCCTCCTTCTTCGAGGTGATCTTTGACTGCAGCAAGCCGCTCCTGCGACCCGGTAAGAGGTAACGCGAAGCGACCCGCTAACAGCAGGTCCATTAAACCCCGGATCGGGAATGAATACGAACGGCTTTTAAGCATGGCCGCAGTAGGCTACATGCGGCGAGTGTACTTTTCATAACGGGCACAGGTGTTCTGTTGTAACCCTGCCTGTCGACGAAAGCACTGCAGCTGAGCCGGATAAGGGGGTCGGCGCAGCATCGACCTGACCGCACCAACATGAGGCGCAAAAGCGACTTGTCGTGATTCAGAGCCAGTTGCGGAACCCAGAGAATGCCCCGTTACCGGGGTATCCGCCGGTCTATTCCTCAGCCTGCAGATTGGCACAGGGTTTGCAATGAAGCATCGAGCATCAGTTTGATTCCTTTGCCCCTTATCGAGACGACCCTCCACCTGGGTTTACATGCTAAGCGTCCAGGTTGACCCCGATCAGGCGAATATAAAATCAGAGTCATCACCGCAGCGCTTCTCTGGCCGCCTGAAAAGCCCTTGAAGAGCGACAGAACTGCGCGCGTTCCGAACGACACACAACAACGCAAAGTCCAGGATCAAATGCATTTTACTGTTTGTGCGTGAGGTTCGTGACCATGATTTTTGAAAAATTGACCAAGCCCCTGCGTGATCTTGTTCCCCTTCTGCTGGGCTGCGCCCTGATCGTGTCTGGAATTTCGGCCAGCGCCGAAACACCGGACTTCAGCGACTTGAGCAGGCAAATTCGACAGCAGGCGGACTCAGTAGACCGCTTGCAAGACGCACACGGTCGACACCACATTCAGCTTGTTGAGCCCCTCTACGGGCTCGCTCGAATTCAGCTCAGTGCCAATCGTTTTGAGGAAGCCATGGCAAACGCTGACCGCGCACTGCAAATCGTTCGCTGGGCGCAAGGGCTTGAGTCAGAGCGCCAATTCCCCTATTTGGAACTGATCGTTGATATTGGGATCGCACGAGATGATTGGAACAACGTCGAAGACAAGCTGAAGCACTACACCGCGCTTCTTGGACAGAAGTATCAGGGCGATGCACAGACACGACTGGGTCACATGCTCTGGCTGGCGAACACGCATGCACAAGGTGCACGTGCCGACACCAAACAGCGTCGCGCCTATCATCTGATGCAGGCAACTCGAGTCAGCGAGATTGCCGTGCAATACGCTCAGGCTCACAGGCTAACTATGGCACCGGTCTACCCCGAACTTCTGTTTGCAGTTGCTCGTGCTTATCATATGGAAAATGCAGCGATCCGCGAACGGGGCAGCGTGAGTTATCGACTCAGAGAGCTTGCCCCCGGAACGCACATTCTTGAAGAACGAAAAGTAGCCATCACCAAACGCTATCAATTCGGCCGGGAGAAGCTTCTCATGATGCGCGACGCAATTAGGGACTCAGAGCACTTTGATGATGAAGCCCTGCTGGCGAGTGAAATCTATCTCGCGGCGTGGAGTGCGAATTATGAAGAGACGGCAGACTTCTCAATAGCACTTGAACGGATTGAACAGTTTGCGCTGGAACGCGGGCTCAATCATGAACAGGTCAACAAGGTATTACAGAAGATCAATCAGGTGACACCGCTTCGTCTGGTACTTAACTTTGGCATACTCAAGCAATCTGTCCAGGCTTCCGGCGACTGAGGCCGAGCTGCTCAAACCAGCAATGAGGCGAGCACGCACCGCTGTCCCTCGAACGGGCGGCGCCCGTGCATGACAAGAAAATTGTCGACCAGCACGATATCGCCTGCCACCCACGGCAAATCGAAAGCCAGCTCTTCACTGATCGCGCAGACGGTCTCCATGTCTCTATCAGCGAGCACGCTGCCATCGCCGAAA
>JASMER010000293.1 GCA_030752195.1 Gammaproteobacteria bacterium | reverse complement strand
GCATCAGCGGGTTTGGTAGCGACGGGCCGTGGGGAGGATTTCCCGGATATGACGCGATCATCCAAGCCATGGCCGGATGGTTCAGCGTGAATGGAGAGGCCGGCAGTAAACCCACACGTCTGGGTCTGGCCGCGGTCGATATGGGCACGGGTCTGTACACTTGCATCGCAATTTTGATGGCCCTCATCGAGCGGGAAAAATCAGGTGCAGGGCAGTATCTGGATATGACGCTGTATGACTGTGCCGTATCGTTGATGCATCCCCACATTGCGAATTTCAATTTTTCCGGTGAAATTCCCGGGCCGACCGGTAATGCGCATCCCAATATTTCTCCGTATGATACTTTCCGTACTCAGACGATCGATATCTTTATTGGCGCCGGCAATAACCGGGCCTGGGGAAAGCTTTGTAAGGAAATAGGAAGGGAAGAGCTGATTCACGATCCGCGCTTTGCGAACAACATCGACCGCGTCACTAACCGGGACGAACTCAAGGCTGAACTCGAGTCGGCTCTTGTTAAACGCCCGGGAGAGGAAGTCGGCGAGGCGCTCGCAAAAGCGGGGCTCGCAGCAGGTCCTATTCTTAACACTGCGCAAGTCGTGAATCATCCCCACACCCTCCATAGGGAAATGGTGGTGGAGAAAGAGTGGTATCAAATGTCTGGCACTCCGATTAAATTTTCCCGCACTCCGGGAGCACTGCGTCATCTGCCGCCAAAATATGGTGCTGACACGCGAGCGATTCTTGCTGAATTCGGGTTCAACGATGAGGAGGTCGCAGATTTGATCAGCAGCAACACCGTTCTCACACGCAGGGTACGCTGATCTGCCGCACATCCATCCCGCGGCGGTTCAATTCCAAACCGCTCGGCGTTTTCTCTTCGTTTTTTCAAAAGCCTACTTGGTGATTGCGAGCTCATCGCTGTCGCTGAGTCCTGGATTCACCGATCAGACTAAACCGGCTGGCAGCCTTATCGGACGGTTTTTTCGATCATTTCAGCCTGAAAAAGCGCGGCTGCTTTCTCAGAAGCCGGCCCTGTATGGCGCAGCCGGGCCAGGATGCTCTCGGCTCAAGCCAGTCGGCGGCAACTGTTCGTCATCAGGAATTTGAGTTAGACTTTTTGACTCTGAAGCACCGGAAGATTGCAGGCAAAACAGGCTCGCGACGTTTTGGTCTATTGCGAATAAAGGATCAGTATGGATACCAATTACAGCCTCAACAGCCTGTTTAGTCTTGAGGGGAAAACTGCGCTCGTTACGGGCGGCAGTTCCGGTCTCGGTTTAATCATGGCTAAGGCCTTTATTCAGAATGGCGTTAAGGTGGTTATTTCTTCTCGCCGAAGAGAAAAATGTGACCTGGCGCTCACTGAGCTGAGAAAATATGGAGACTGCGAGGCGGTTATTGCGGATGTTACCGTATCGGCAGATCGCAGTCGCCTGCTGGAGGAGGTCGAGCAACATCTCGGTGGCCTTTCGATTCTGGTGAATAATGCAGGCGCTAATTGGGGTGCGCCTCTGGCCGAGTATCCCGATGAAGGATTTGAGAAAGTGATTTCAACAAACCTCAATGCGGTTTTTGCACTGACCCGGGATGCAGTACCCTTGCTCAAGAAATCCGCGGCGACTGACAATCCTTCCCGAATTGTTAACATCGGATCCATGGATGGTTTGCATGTGCCCGTTGTTCAGCGAGTTCCGACTTTTGCCTATTCAGCCAGCAAAGCAGCACTGCATCATCTGACTCGCGCCCTGGCCGTTGAGTTAGGCCCTGAGCACATTACTGTCAATGCGGTAGCGCCGGGGTTTTTTGAATCGCGTATGACGGATTACATTTTCGAGCATTATCTGGAGGATATCCAAGCGGACTGCCCTTTACGTCGTATCGGGCAAGCGGAGGAGATTGCCGGCGTTGCGATCTACCTGGTCTCACGGGCGGGGAATTACACCAATGGGGCTGTGATTCCTGTAGACGGAGGCACCAATGTGTCCAAAGGAATCAAACCCTGGGATGAAAGATAGATGTGTTGTCGGTTTAAAAAGGCCAATCAATGAGCCGAGTATCTAATACATGGGAGACTGCATGAGCCTATTCAACCTAGAAGGCAAAGTTGCACTGATTACGGG
>JASMER010000292.1 GCA_030752195.1 Gammaproteobacteria bacterium | reverse complement strand
CGCTCAAGCGGCCCATTCAGATACTCTCCCAGATCCGTCGAAAAACCATCAAAAGTCTCTGAGTCACCCTGAAATTGAAACTGCCACAGGCCTACCAATTCTCCACTGGATGTGAAGTGCAATCGACCGGTCAAGATACTGTCGGCACCATAGCGGAGGCTGGCAGTTCGAATGGCCTGTTCATCCAGCCTCCAAACCAGATCCGCATTCAGGTTCCTGCGATCCTCAAAATCGAGTACAGGAAATAGGACAGGCAATCCCCTCTCGTCCGCAAAGCCCTTGATATGGTCGATGATGTCGTTGTTTGTATCCGAGGTCATCAGGCTGCGGTTGCCTGATTCATCCTGCAGCGCCATCCAAATCAGAACACTGGGTCGGTTACTGCCCCAGAGCGGTATCTGCGCATCAGCAAGCATCCGCTCAATCAATACAGAAGAAAATTCCACTTCGATAAACCGCTGCTCTATGGCTGCCGGAACTACCTGCCTCTGTTGGTCCTGGTCGAGCATCCGACCATCCGGATTCTCGTCAACTTTCCGCTCAACCGTGTCTTCAGGCAGCGTTTGCTGTAGTTCATTTGCCTGGCGGGTCGAAGCTGGGAAAACCGTTTCGCTAATATAGCGTATCGCTTCAACGTAGCTCTGCGCATTTGCAAGCGCCTCCTGCACCGCCGGATGACTGAGATTGCGCTGTTCCCCGGTTGCCCTGACTACCACAATCTGCAACGCGTTTTTGAATGCCTGGCTTCTTTCAGCGTCGGTTTCGTTCGCGACCGGCACCCGCTCACTGTAAATCCCTGCAACCGGTAAACCATAAGCGTTGCTAACCAGCAGCGATACTGACAGTACCACCGATCGGGTGGGCAAACCTTGAAACATCACGGTTAGCAACGCTTTCATCTCTACAGTGTACTTCAAATCCTCTATATCGGTCTCGGACACGAGGATAAAAACAGACATTTCTTCACCTGACCACTCCGGTCGTTCCTGATAGACTTTCGTCTTTCCGCACCCAAGCATTTTGCTTACAGAAAGGTCTCGATAGTGCCAAATAATCAAGAACCCAACCCAGAAGGCCCATCAGGCGACCCACTCAGCTACCGTGACGCCGGAGTCGACATTGATGCAGGCAATGCACTAGTAGGCGCAATTAAATCCGTCACACAACGCACTTTACGACCCGAAGTACTGACCGAACTAGGAGGCTTTGGTGCCTTGTGCGCATTACCGCGCAATTATCGAGAGCCTGTATTAGTAGCGGCCACCGATGGCGTCGGTACAAAGCTCATGCTGGCACAGCAAATGACCAAACACGACACCATTGGCATTGATCTAGTGGCAATGTGCGTCAATGACCTGATCGTCTGCGGCGCCGAACCCCTGTTTTTTTTGGATTACTACGCAACGGGTGGCCTAAATATCGATATAGCCAAGCAGGTTGTTTCCGGCATCGGCATGGGATGCGAGCTGGCGGGGTGCGCATTGATTGGCGGAGAAACTGCTGAAATGCCGGGCATGTATCAGCCGCAAGACTATGATCTGGCAGGTTTCGCGGTCGGGGTCGTCGAGAAATCCGGCATAATCGACCAATCGAGCGTCCAAGAGGGCGACGTCCTGATCGGCATTGACTCGTCTGGCCCGCACTCTAACGGCTACTCGCTGATCAGAAAGGTCCTTGAACGTTCAGCAGCAAGTCTTTCAGATCCATTTGAAACTAGCACTCTTGGTGAAATCTTACTTGAACCGACCCGCATTTATGTCAAACAGCTTAATGAACTGCGCGGCAAAGCTGAAGTCTCAGCACTGGCACACATCACCGGAGGGGGGATCCTCGACAATCTGCCTCGGGTGTTACCTGAAAGCCTGGCTGCGCGGGTTGAAGCTGACTCGTGGCAACGACCGGCAATTTTCAACTGGCTTCAGGACAACGGGCATATTGGAGAGCGGGAAATGATGCGAACCTTTAACTGCGGGATCGGCATGATTGCAGCAGTACGTTCAGCCGATGCAGAGATTGCGCTAGATACCCTTAATCGAGACACTCAGTGCGCTCAGGTGATTGGCGAAGTCACCGCCCGCGGCGCTGGGACTGAAACATTACAACTGAGATAGCGGTATCACAGAGAATT
>JASMER010000291.1 GCA_030752195.1 Gammaproteobacteria bacterium | reverse complement strand
GCCATGATGCTCAAATATGTGGCCTTTATGCCGGAGGTCACGGCCTGCAACCTGCGCGCGGAACAAGAAGCCGCCGACAATTAGACCGATTGATGCGCCCGGTGCTTACGACTCAGAAGATTCATTTGCACTCTTGTTGCTGATCCACACTGTTTGATAGGGACGCAGCTTAAGGTGCTCTCCGATATCCTGGTATTGTTCGCCGCTTATCAGATCCTGCCATAGATCAATGCTGATCAAATTGATATCTGCCAGACAGATTGATTTTTCCTCATCGGTGACGTTGCTTATACAGAATATACTCTGGTCCCGATTAATACTTTGGCGCCAGAACGCAAAGATTTCGTGACCCAGGTGTAGCGTGTATTGGGTGGCGTTGGGATGAAAGGCATGCTGTTTCTTGCGGATTGTCAGAAGTCGTTTCAGTTCGCGGAAAACGCGGGCATGCACAGATGCTGGGTCGCCCAGTTCGCTTTCCAGTTCTTCCTCCAGCCAGGTCTGACGATTGATAGATCGGTTGCGGCCCGTATGCTCCACCCGAGCCAGATCGTTCCGAGTGCCGAGAAAGCTCTGAATGTAAATTGCTGGGATGCCTTCCAGAGCAAGCATGATCGTGTGAGCACAGATGTAGCGCTCGAACCCCAGGCGGTTTTCCGGACCGTCGAACGTGCCCTGCAACAGGTCGTACAGTGCTATGTTCAGTTCATACGGTTTGTCATAGCCTTCCCTGGCTCGGCGGTAAGTGACCCTTCCCCCGGCGTTTTGTGCACGGCGAACGAGTTTGTCCCGCTCTTCATTACTGAGTAAGCCGTCCAGCGGTCGAAGCCCGATACCATCGTGTGACGCAATAAAGTTCAAGTAAGCGGTGCCTAACTGCGCCGGAGGCATGCTCATCATCCATGTTTTTAGATGGCGACAGTCGCCAGCCAGCAGTGTGTATGCGAGCAAGGGCGGCAGTGAGAAGTTGTAGATGATGTGCGCTTCATTTGCATTGCCGAAATAAGTTAGGTTTTCGCGGTTGGGCACATTGCTTTCACAAATAATCAGCGCTTCGGGGGAATGATGTTCAATGAGTGTACGAAAGAGTTTGATGATTTCGTGAGTTTGCTGAAGGTGGACGCAGGATGTGCCTGGCTCTTTCCAGAGGAAAGGTACGGCATCCATCCTGAAGATGCTCACGCCATGGTCAAGATATCTGCGGACTATCTGGACGAATTCCCTCAGCACGTCTGGATTGCGGAAATTCAGGTCTATCTGGTCACTGCTGAATGTGCACCAGACGTGACGTTCTCCGTTCACTGTTTCCACGGAGGAGAACAAGGCTGAGTTTCGCGGCCTGACCACCGCACTGTAGTCTTCATCTGGGTCCGCCTCGACGAAATATCCCTTGCCCGGTTTTTCGTCGTTTCTGAAGTTTTCGAACCAGCGACTTTGGCGCGAAACGTGATTGATGACCAGGTCTGACATCAGCTTGAAATCACCGGCAATATCCTCGATTTCCTGCCATCCCCCGATGGCCGGATTGACCTCCAGATAATCGATCACTGAAAAGCCATCGTCCGAGCTAAACGGGAAGAACGGAAGAATATGCACCGTTGAGACAGTTGCTTTAAGGTGCGTATTCAGAAAGCGTCGGAGGGTGACAAGCGGTAGCTCGTTATGCTTTTTGATGGTGTTGCCGTAGGTGATTACAACGCTGTCACTCTGATCCCAGTGGCTTTTGTGTGGGACCGGGCGCTGGACATCGCGATCCCTGCTGATCGCTGTTACCAGGTCCGCACTTGTCACATCGAGATCCTGATCGGGATAAATAACGGCAAGATGCTCCTTAACCCGCCGCAAAAGATCATGTTCGGTGGCTTGTGTCTGCTCTTGCATATTGGTCAGGGAGTAAATTCCGCCTGGTCTTCGTCAACGGCCGTTTTCAACTGCGTGAGGATATCAGGAATGGCACTAATTACCCTATTCCAGCTCGGAATGAAAGGCTTCTCCATGGGCCGCTCAAGAAACTGTTCGCCCGCTGCCATGATATTACCCGCAAACATCTCTATCGAGGCCTCCTCCATGTGACGATCGTAAGTGAGTCCGTTCATTTCCGCGTCATGTTGATAGGTGTTCACAAAATCGAGG
>JASMER010000290.1 GCA_030752195.1 Gammaproteobacteria bacterium | reverse complement strand
GCAATTACGCAAGCATTCGCACAAATGCGCAGCAGCATGACCGTCCTGGACTTTGACAGCTCACAGATTGCTGCAATCAATCAGCGCTATCCGCTTTGGCAGGCGTATGAATTGCCGCCCGAGACCTACCCATATCAAGATGAGTCAATCATGACTGCAGCCAGCCCTAATGTGCTCATCGTGCGAAGGGACGTCTCTGAACAAATTGTGTACGACCTAACCCGAATGCTGTGGGAAAACCTGACAACGCTTCAGCAAATTCACAGCGCCACCCGTTCAATGAAACTTGAGGGAGCCCTGCAGGGCATCCCGGTTCCTCTGCACCTCGGAGCCTTGCGCTATTACCGCGAACGGGCAATTCAAATACCCGACGCACTGTTCCCTTCGGAAAGCCTCAACGCACCGGAAAATTAAAATATGTCTCCGGATACGGCTCATTTTCCAGCGTGAAATGCCACCACTCCTCTCTGAGCGGCCGAAATCCGTGCTGGGTCATTAACATCCTCAATAATGCCCGATTGCTCTGCTGCTGGACGGTGACGGCTTCGCTCTCACTCCAGGAGGATTTATCAAAAAAGTCAAAGGCAGTTCCCATATCGAGCTCCTTGCCTGTTTCCAACTCAAATAGGGTTAAGTCAAGCGTGGAACCGCGTGAATGACCAGATCGGGATGCGATATATCCATCTCGGAACAGATGTTGTTTTTCAACCTCGGGATAATATTGCGCCTTCATCCGGATATCCGACAGGTCTTCCGCCCAGCGCACGAAATGGTCCACTGCCTGCTGTGGGCGATAGGCATCAAATACCTTGATCCCTAAACCTAGAGTTTCAGCTTCCACGAGGACCGCCCGTAAGGCTTCGTATGCGTCTAGGCTGAGGTAAATCACTGGAGCTTGGTAGCCATCAATGACCTCACCAACAAAGTTGTTGGTAGAAAAATAGCGCACCTCTGTCTGTACTGAACTCCCAGGGATCAGCTTAACAAAACCCTCCCGACCAGACGTTTGCCCGGAATCTGACAGCTGGCAGTTCCCGAGCAGGGCCAGGGTAACCAGCATGGCGGCTCTGAAGACAACGGACACAAGTTCCTCCTTAATGGCCGGGAGATAGGCTCCTCAACGCCCCACACTCAGGTGAGACAACAGAAACACAATGCCAAGCTATACCAGCACCTGCAGACAGACAAGAAGCATCGCCCCGGAATAAATCGTGGCGCTTGTTCAGTGGTTTTGTATATCATCCGCGGTTTTCTACGGGCCCTCTACTGATGAAAACAATAGGAATGATTGGCGGCATGAGTTGGGAGTCTACCAGCACGTATTACCGCGAGATCAACGAAGGCATCAAGAACACACTAGGTGGTCTGCATTCAGCCAAGATCGCGCTGTATTCCGTCGATTTTGACGAAATTGAAAAACTTCAGCACACAGACGACTGGGAAGCCACAGCGACAATCCTGACTCAGGCCGCTCAGGCCGTTGAGGCAAGCGGTGCCGATTTTCTGCTGATCTGTACCAACACAATGCACAAAGTTGCAACGCAGATAGAGGCTGGAATCAATATTCCACTGATCCACATCGCTGATGCCACTGCGGAGCAATTGCGAAAAGACGGAGTCGAGAGGGTCGGATTACTGGGAACACGCTTCACCATGGAGCAAGACTTTTACCGGGACCGCCTCACACGGCGATTCGGTATCGAGGTCCTAATTCCGGAACAGCCGGAACGCGAACTCGTGCATCGAGTGATTTACGATGAGCTGTGCCTGGGTAAGATTGAAGACAATTCTCGTCGCGAGTATTTGTCTGTAATGGCAGAACTGGCAGGACGCGGAGCGCAGGCGATCATTCTGGGCTGCACGGAGATTGCTCTACTTGTTCAGCAACAGCACACCGCCATACATCTTTACGACACAACGCGACTGCACTGCGCAGCAGCCGTGCGCACAGCGACTGCCTTAGAGCCGCACTTATGTTAGAGACTTTCGGAGTCGCCTTCGCCACTTTTTTCGCCACGATAGGACCGTTCGACGTTGCTGCGGTCTTTGCCGGCCTGACCACCTCGGTTCCCAGCAAAAGGCGCCGTCAGATGGCACTGCGAGGCACAGTAATCGCCGCTGTTATTCTGGTTTTATTTGCACTCGTCGG
>JASMER010000028.1 GCA_030752195.1 Gammaproteobacteria bacterium | reverse complement strand
ATCTGGTCCCAGACGCCAGGATTGATGTCGTTGAAATCGATGAGGCCGTAGTCAATGTCGCAGAGGAATTTTTCTTTTTTGAAGAAACCAAGAATATGACGGTATTTGTCGATGATGGTCGACCATTTATCAAGCGGGCAGGCATCAGGCGGGAGAAATATGACTACATCGTTCTGGATGCTTTCAGCGGCGATTATATTCCCGAGCATATGCTTACTCGTGAATTTCTCGATGAAGTGAGAAACATCATGCGACCGGAGTCGGTGCTGGTCGCCAATACCTTTTCAACCAGCAGGTTGTATGATCATGAATCGGTGACCTATCAGCGCGCTTTCGGTGAGTTTTTTAATTTCAAGTTACCTACCACAGGCAATCGGATAATCATCACGCAGCTGGAGCCACTACCTCCAAGGAGCCAGCTGGTCGAAAAAGCCCAGTCGTTCGCGGATCGCTTGGAAAAATACGGCGTCCCCATTCTGCGATACCCCTCGAGGTTGTCCACCCGAGTCGACTGGGATATGAGCCGCAGGCAACTCACCGATCAATACGCTCCGGCTAACCTGCTGCGAGGCAATTGAGGGTCAGACTCGGTCTTTGATTTCTCTCTTCTTTGTATTGCAGAAACACTTAGTGAGCAGGGATATCTGATTGCAACCATTTGTCCGGGCGCCTTCGCCGAATACAATCTGGCGGACAGTCCATCGTGATGCTAAGAAAAATCCCGCATCATATTCCGAGCGATAATAACCTGTTGAATCTGGCTGGTTCCCTCGTAAAGCCTGAACAGGCGCACGTCTCGGTAGAAGCGCTCAACCGCATACTCAGACATGTAGCCAGCTCCTCCATGGATCTGTACTGCGCGATCAGCGACGCGGCCAACCATTTCAGTGGCAAACAGCTTGCAGGCTGAAGACTCTGTACTCACATTTTCTCCACTGTCGCGTTTTCTGGCTGTCTCAAGAGTCATGCATTTCGCGGCGTAAGTCTCAGTCTGTGAATCTGCCAGCATGCCCTGAATCAGCTGTTGTTCAGCAATCGGCTTGCCGAATTGTTTGCGCTGCAGGGCGTATTCAAGCGAATCGTGAATCAGTCGCTCCGCGACGCCCACGCTCACGCCAGAAATATGCAGTCGACCCCGGTCCAGAACTTTCATCGCTGTCACGAAGCCTTCACCTTCTCCCCCGATCAGATTTTCGGCGGGCACCCTGCAGTCCTCAAAAATCACGTCACAGGTCATTGAGCCGGCTTGCCCCATTTTTTTGTCTACGGAGCCAAGGGTAATTCCCGGGGTGTCTCGCTCAACGATGAATGAGGAGATGCCCCTCGCTCCCTTGTTATCCGGATCGGTCCGCGCCATAACGTTAAACGTATGTGCGACCTTGGCATTGGTGATGTAGCGTTTGGTTCCGTTGATAATGTAATGATCGCCGTCCCTGACTGCTGTGGTTCTCAGCGAGGCGGCATCAGAACCGGCTTCCGGTTCCGTGAGGCAAAAGCAGGAGATCCAATCGCCGGAGGCGTATCTTGGCAGGTACTTCTGCTTTTGTTCTTCTGTCCCGTTAAATACCACCGCTGCGGAGCCGATGCCGTTGTTGGTTCCCATGATGGAGCGAAAAGCGGGGGAGGTTCTTCCTAGGGCGATAGAAACCAGTATTTCTTCTTCCATGGTCAGGCCGAGTCCGCCGTACTCTTCCGGAATGGTCAGCCCGAATAGTCCCAGAGCTTTCATTTCTTCGAGAATGTCATCAGGCAGCCTGCCTTCGGAAGCGAGACGCTCTTCATTTGGTACAAGCCGCTCCCTAACAAAGCGTTCAATCAGATCGACAAGCTGCTTAATTGTTTCCTGATCCCTGATCATTTAGACCCCCCTTTTTTGGTGCGGCTAACCTACCACAGCCGCAGGTTTTATGCGACTTTGGTCCAGATTTGCGGGCCTGCACGCCTATGCTAGAATGAAACAACGTCTGTGCCACAGCATAAACATAGGTTGCCGCGTGGGCGTCCAAGCCTGTGTGGCCCGCTGTAAACAAACTGAGCTCAGATACTTCGTCCTGGGTCATCAATCCCGCCATCCTCACTCGAACGTTAATAAGGGTATGAGATGTCTGAAACTGCCTTAACCGATGCGTTTATCTACGACGGCATCAGAACTCCTTTCGGGCGCCACGCAGGTGCCCTCGCGCCGGTCCGACCAGACGATCTTTTGGCTCATGTCATTAGAACGGTAGTCGAGAAGAATGACTTTCCGAAGGAGGCCTTTGAGGATGTCATTGCCGGTAACACGAATCAGGCCGGAGAAGATTGCCGGAATGTTGCACGCTTTGCGTCGCTGCTTGCGGGTATGCCCGTTGAGGTTGGAGGACTGACGGTAAACCGACTTTGTGCATCCGGCCTGGCGGCAACCCTTCATGCTGCGAACTCGGTGAAAATACGTGAAGGGGAACTGTTCGTGGCAGGCGGTGTGGAATCTATGAGCCGCGCTCCCTTAGTGTTGTCCAAAGCGCACGGACCTTATGACCGGGGACAAGCACTGGCAGACAGTACTTTGGGTGCCCGATTCACCAACCCCACCTTTGCTGCCGGGTTTGGCAGTGACACGATGCCGGAGACAGCAGACAACATTGCGTCGGACGTCGAGATTTCCCGGGAGGACAGTGATCGCTTTGCTGCTGCTTCCCAGGCTAAATATGAAGCCGCGCGCGCGGACGGTTTTTTTGAAGACGAAATAGTTGCCGTAGAAGTGCCGCAAGGAAGAAAAACGCCGCCAGTTCCCGTAGCGGCAGACGAGCACCCCCGACCCCAAACCACGCTTGAATCACTGTCGGGCCTGCGAACGCTGTTCGACGACGGTGTCGTTACTGCTGGAAACGCTTCAGGTATCAACGACGGAGCTGCCGCATTAATAGTGGGGAACCGTGAAGTTGGTGAGCGCTGTGGGGTCAAGCCGAGAGCTCGCATCGTGGCAGGCGCGGTCGCAGGCGTTGAGCCCAGAGTGATGGGCTTTGGTCCGGTCTTTGCGATCCGGAAAGCGCTACGACGAGCGGACCTGCAGCTGTCTGATATGGACATCATTGAGATAAACGAAGCCTTCGCTTCTCAGGTGCTTGGCTGTCTCAAGTTGCTGGACGTTGACTTCTCGGACTCACGCGTTAATCCCAATGGCGGCGCCATTGCCATGGGTCATCCTCTCGGTGCATCTGGCGCGCGGATTGCCCTGACGGCCATGCGGCAGCTGGAACGGGGCGGTGGGCGCTATGCGGCCATCAGTCTGTGTATCGGTATTGGTCAGGGTTTGGCGGCTATTCTGGAACGAGTTGACTGAAATTACTTAATTTAAAAGAATAAGGAATGATTATGTCGGAAGTTGTGAGCTATCAACTTAAAGGAAACATTGGTGTAATTGTAGTAAATAGCCCGCCGGTGAATGCGCTGTCGCAATCTGTGCGTGAAGGAATTCTTAATGCTGTAAATCAGGCGCAAGAGGACAATTCAGAGGTGATCGTGCTGCGCTGTGATGGTCGAACCTTCATTGCTGGCGCGGACATCACTGAGTTTGGCAAGCCGCCGAGGGCGCCCGGTCTGCCTGAGGTCTTGTCGGCAATCGAAAATTCAAGTAAGCCGGTGATCGCAGCAATTCACGGCACTGCCCTCGGTGGTGGATTTGAAGTTTCTCTGGCCTGTCATTATCGCTGCGCAATTGCTTCAGCGAAAGTGGGCCTGCCCGAAGTTAAATTAGGTCTTCTTCCGGGTGCTGGCGGAACGCAGCGCGTACCTCGGCTTGCTGGTGTCAAGGCAGCCTTGGGCATGATAACCGGAGGTAATCCAATTCCTGCTCCCAAGGCAAAAGATATGGGGTTGATTGACGAAGTGCTGACTGGTGAGGACGTTGAGAGCAGTGCGATCGCCTATGCGCAAGAATTGCACCGAACCAGCGCGCCACTGAAACGGGTGCGCGACATTACGATCGACCCTGACACAGTGGAGGCTGGATTCTTTGATGAAGCCAGGGCCCGGTTGGCAAAACGAGCACGTGGGCAGATCGCGCAAGACCGCATCGTCTCATGTCTTGAGGCTGCGGTAAGTCTGCCAATTGATGAAGGTCTCGCAAGAGAGCGTGAATTATTCGGCGAACTGGTGACGTCTCCCGAGTCGGCTGCAATGCGCCATATATTCTTCGCCGAGCGTCAGGCTGCCAAGATCAAGGGTCTGCCGAAAGGTACGGCCACCAGAGATATCAAGAAGGTGGCCATTATCGGTGGTGGCACCATGGGTGGAGGCATCGCCATGTGCTTTGCCGGAGTTGGCATACCGGTGGTGCTGGTTGAGGTTGATGACGCGGCCCTAGAGCGCGGTCTTGGTATTATTCGCAAGAACTACTCCATTACCGTACAGAAGGGCAAGCTCAGCGAAGACAAGATGGAGCGGCTGATCAGCACAATAAGCGGTACGACCAACTATGACGACATCGCTGATGTGGATCTGGTCATTGAGGCGGTGTTTGAAAACTTAAACCTCAAAAAGGAGATCTTCGCTAAACTGGATTCGGTCTGCAAGGCCGGAGCCATTCTCGCAACTAACACGTCCTATCAGGATGTCGATGCGATTGCTGCTGCGACGGGTAGGCCCCAGGATGTTGTTGGGATGCATTTCTTTTCTCCAGCCAATGTCATGAAATTGCTGGAAGTGGTTCAGGGAGATCGAACCGCTGACGATGCACTGGCAACGGCCATGGCGATCGGCAAGAAAATTGGCAAGGTGTGTGCGCTGTCAGGCGTATGCTACGGGTTTATCGGTAATCGGATGCTGGGCGGCTATGGTAGGGAGGCACAGATGTTGCTGCTTGACGGTTGCACACCAACTCAGGTCGATTCCGCCTTGGAGAAATTTGGTATGGCGATGGGTCCACTGGCCATGGGCGATCTTGCCGGTCTTGACGTGGGTTACAAAGCAAGGGAGGCGCGGACGGATCTACCAGATGATCCGAAGTTATATCGTATGGGCACCTTGCTGGTTGAAATGGGGCGCTTTGGCCAGAAAACAGGTTCAGGTTTCTATACCTACGATCCTGAGACCCGCCGCCGTCAGTCAGACCCTGAAATAGAATCACTTATCAAGACGGAAGCCACAAAGCTGGGTGTCGAGCGACGCGAGGTGACAGAGGATGAAATTCTGGCTCGCTGTTTTTATCCTCTCATCAACGAAGGCGCGAAAATTCTCGAAGAAGGTATTGCGCAGCGGCCGAGTGACATCGATGTGGTGTATGTGTTCGGCTATGCCTTTCCGGTCGCCAAAGGTGGGCCGATGTTCTATGCAGACCAGGTTGGTCTGAAAAATGTGTATGACAAAATTTGCGAGTTTCGTGATCGGTACGGTGAACAGTACTGGCGACCCGCGCCACTGCTTGAACAGTTAGCAAAAGAAGGTAAGACTTTTGCTGAATGGGACAGAGAAAGGAGCCTGGCGTAATGCTTTCGTACCAAACTGGAGCACCGGGTCCCGCTACTTGAGTTTGAATCAGAAACCCCGGTGCCTGCGGGACAGGGGTGCTGGTAAAGATTGTTGCTTGCGGAGTCTGCCACTCTGATATTCATCTACATGACTGAGGATTCGAACTAGGTGGCGGCAAGGTTCTGAATGTTTGCGAACGGCATGGCGGAGTTGATGAAGATGGTGCGTGAGGGCAAGATAGCGCCCATCGACATCCAGGAGCGCCAGCTCTCGGAGGCCGGTGCTGCTTTGGCATACTTAGGACAGGGTAAAGCAAACGATCGACAGATTCTGATATCCGACTGAATGCTCAAAAAAGGAGAGAAGCGTTGCTAGCATTAGAGCAGTTCCGGGATTCTACCCGTGCCTGGCTGGAGGAAAACTGTCCTCCCAGCATGCGGACCCCCATGGTGCCGGAAGAAATTGTGTGGGGCGGTCGAGATGCGCTATTCGCCAACCCAGAAAGTAAGCTCTGGCTTGATAGGATGGCCGATAAAGGCTGGACCTGTCCCACCTGGCCTGCCGAGTACGGTGGCGGAGGCCTGAGTAGCGAAGAGGCAAAAATACTCGCTGAAGAGTTAGGGCGCATTAATGCGCGCGTCGCCTTGACTAGTTTTGGTATCAGTATGCTCGGGCCAGTATTGTTGGAATACGGTACCCACGTGCAGAAAATGGAGCATATTCCCAAGATCGTCCGGGGTGAGATTCGCTGGTGTCAGGGATACTCGGAGCCCGGTTCCGGGTCAGATCTGGCCAGTCTGGGCACAAAAGCGATTCTTGAGGGTGATGAGTACGTTGTTAACGGCTCAAAAGTCTGGACTTCCTACGCGGACAAGGCGGATTGGATATTTTGTTTGGTTCGAACGGACTTCGAGGTTCCCAAACATTCTGGCATCAGTTTCCTGCTGTTCGACATGGCGAGCAAAGGAGTCAGCACGAAACCGATTCAGCTCATCAGCGGCTCCTCCCCATTCTGTGAAACTTTCTTTGATAACGTCCGCGTGCCGGCCGCCAATTTGATGGGCAGACTGAATGAAGGCTGGTCGATTGCCAAGCGTCTGCTACAGCATGAGAGAACCATGATTTCCGGATTTGGGCTTACCAGCGGGCAGGGGGATCGCGGAGGAACTACCTCCACGACTGCGAGTCTTGAAGGTGCTGCCATGCATTATAGAGGGGATAAAGATCGTCTTTCCGATCCTGCGCTGCGCGATCAGATTGCTCAATTTAAGATAGACAGTGAGGCCTTTGCGCTTACTTCACAGCGCTCCAGCGAGGAGAGTAAACAGGGCGGGCCTACCGCCACGTCTTCTATGCTCAAATATTATGGCTGTGAGCTCAATAAGCGACGTTACGAGCTTCTCCTGAAGGCTATGGGGAGCCAGGGGCTTGGCTGGGACGGAGACGAGTTTGAAGAAGAAGAGCTGCAGGTGACCCGTGAGTGGTTGCGCTCTAAAGCGAATTCTATCGAGGGCGGGACTGCTGAGGTGCAGCTGAACATTGTGGCTAAGCGCGTTCTTGGATTGCCGGACATGCTAAGTCTCATCAACAAGAAATAGGGAAGAAACCGGTTATGGCGTTGGTATTAAGTGAAGACCAACAGTTGCTCAGAGATTCAGCCAGGCATTTCTGTCAGGACAACGCACCGATTTCAGTGGTGCGTCGCTTGAGAGACGAGAAATCTGAGCTCGGCTATGATGAAGCCATCTGGCGGCAGATGATTGAGCTTGGATGGCCTGGCATGGCGATTGCTGAAAAGTACGGGGGATTTGAATTCGGCTATACCGGACTTGGTCTGGTTCTGGAAGAAACCGGCCGCACTCTTGCCAGCTCACCTCTCATTTCTTCGGTTCTGTTGGGTGCCAGTCTTCTGTCTGAAGCGGGTAATGAAGAGCAGAAGTCCAAATTATTGCCTCAAATTGTTGCTGGTGACCTGCGTCTGGCGGTAGGTGTTGATGAAGGGCCGCATCACGCTCCGTCGCGTGTCGCATGCTCAGCTGTGAAGGAAGGCACTGAGTATATCCTCACTGGGACCAAAAGCTTCATCCTTGACGGCCAGACTGCAGACAAGCTACTAGTTTCTGCGCGTACATCCGGTGAACCATACTCGGAGGGAGGAATCAGCCTTTTTATGCTGGATGCGAATGCGCAGGGTCTGCAGATTCAGAGAACTACCATGGTAGATAGTCGCAATGCTGCCAATCTGGTGATGGACCAGGTAAGGGTTTCTGAAGACTCTCTGCTGGGAGTGGAAGGAGCGGGATTCACGGCGTTAGATACTACTCTGGATATCGCTCGTATAGGGGTTGCCTCAGAGATGCTTGGCAGTGTGCAGGAAATCTTTCAGCGCATTGTTGAGTATCTGAAACAGCGGGAGCAGTTCGGTGTGCAGATCGGCGCATTTCAGGCGCTACAGCACCGGGCGGCTCAGATGTACAGCGAGATTGAGCTCTGCAGATCGGCAGTTCTCGGAGCTTTGCGGTGTCTGGACGACCCTTCGGCAACCGCGAAAGATCGCGCCATCATGGCAAGTCTCGCGAAAGCGAAACTGAGTGAGGTCTCAGAAACAGTGAGCAACGAAGGGATTCAGATGCATGGCGGCATCGGAATGACCGATGAATTCGATATCGGCTTCTTCCTGAAGAGGGCAAGAGTGGCACAGCAGTTCCTGGGTGATGCCTCCTTTCATCGTGACCGTTACGCAACGCTGCATAATTTCTGATAGCGTTATCTGAGGGACCTCTTGCGTTAATACCTCAAGCTTTTGAGTCACTGCAGGTTTTACGGTGCAACGGGGTGGAGAAGTATAGCGCTGGTGCCGAAATCGTGTGTAATCAGCAGGCTAGCGCAAAACCAGACTCCCGGGGACTCCGTTACAACGCGTGCCGTAATTGAACCCGAACAGTAAAGAAATTCAATTGAGGTGCTGGCTTGTAGGGAGGCTTATCTCAATTCACGCCAGGGGGATGTTTCAGTTCGCCTTGCTGTTGCTGTGAGAACCCCCATGCGGTGGATCCAGCTGATTTCAGGACTTTCAAGGTTGCTCAATGTTACTTGCTAGTTTCGCTGCCGTTGTTGCCGTGCTCATATATCTGCCTTCCTTTTGGGTTCGTCGCGTGATGCGGTTGTATGGTGGCGACAGTGTCGATATCCCGGGTACGGGCGCAGAGCTGGCGCGGCACTTGATTGATCGATTCCAGCTCGACGGCGTCGCTGTGGAAGAGTGCGCACCATTCAAGGATCACTTTGATCCAAGAGGGCCCGCAGTCAGACTGAGCCCACAAAATTATCAGGGAAGGTCTCTTACTGCAGTGGCAGTGGCGGCCCATGAAGTGGGTCATGCGATTCAATTCAGTCGACAGGAACAGATCTTTCGGCTGCGAAGCAAATATTTGCCGGTGGCTTCGGCTCTGAATCGCTGTGGAATTCTAATCATGTGGCTCATACCATTTGCGGGGATATTCCTGCGCGCCCCCGGAGCGATGGCAATCATGGTTGGTCTGTCATTGTTCCTGCAGTTAGGAGGTGCCATGGCCTATCTGATCATTTTGCCAGAAGAATGGGATGCTAGTTTCAATAAAGCCTTGCCGATTCTGATTGAAGGGGCCTATATCGAACCAGCGGATATCCCGGGAGTCAGACAGATATTGAAAGCAGCGGCTTTGACCTATTTTTCAGCTGCTCTGGCTAATATTCTGAATATAAGTCGGTGGTTGTTGCTGTTTCGCAGATAATCTATCGGCGCAAGCGCCTCGAGAAAGGGTTAATGGAAGTGATAAAAAAAGTTTGTGTGTATTGCGGTTCCGGATCTGGAGCAGGGGGGGTGTACCTGAAGGGCGCGCGTGAGCTTGGTCAAGAATTTTTGAGTAGGGAAATAGAGCTCATATATGGCGGGGCCAGTATTGGGTTGATGGGAGAGCTGGCCAATACTGTTTTACAAGGTGGCGGAAAGGTGACCGGGGTAATGCCAGAAGGTCTGTTCCGCCGTGAGGTCCCGCATCATGATTTAACGGAGATGATAAAGGTGAGCACCATGCATGAGCGCAAAGCCATTATGGCGGATCTGGCCGATGCTTTTATTGCGCTACCCGGTGGTCTCGGAACCGCTGAGGAGTTATTTGAAATACTGACCTGGTCTCAGCTGAAAATCCACAGCAAACCCTGTGGTATCCTCAACACTGCAGGATACTACGATAAGTTGTCAGAATTTCTGACACATGCGGTTGACCAGCAATTTATCAGAACGCAGCACGAATCAATGATAGCATGGTCTGAGTCGCCGGCTGGGTTGCTGGATAAATTTACGAATTACAATCCCCCGACCGAGAACAAATGGTTGAATCTGGACCGTGGATAGTCTCAGTCACAGTAGGCCCGAGCCTATGAGTCTGCAAAGATGAACCTGAACTTCTGGAGTTGCCATGTACGATTCTTTGAATGTGTATGACGAGCCGCTTATTCCCTGTGGGACAGAACCGGTGACGGGCTACTATCGCGATGGGTGCTGTAATACGGGCGCCGGAGATCACGCTTCCCATACGGTCTGTGTCGAAGTGACGCAGGAGTTCCTCGAATTTTCCCGCTCGCGGGGTAATGACCTGATGACGCCGGCCCCGCAATTCGGCTTTCCCGGGTTATCTCCCGGTGACAACTGGTGTTTGTGTGCCACGCGCTGGCTCGAGGCCTGCAATAACGGGAGGGCGCCGAGAGTGTATCTGATGAGGACACATAAACGAGCACTGGAGGTTGTGCCCCTGGAAATGCTGAAGCAGCATGCCGCCGACATGAACTGAGTTAGGCACAGCACGCTTACGCGAACTCAGGCCACTTCTAGCAAAACATTTAAAGGAGCCGGTAAAGCCGAGGAGACCGACTGTCAATCAGTAAGCGTCTAGCCCCTCGGTCAATTCAATTCGAACACCGCCAGGGTCGGTAAGGAATGCGGTTGCTATCCCAAGCGCCTCATTTTCATGATATGGGGCTTCGAATTGGACACCCTTGGCCTGTAGCTTTAGGCAAAAATCCTTGAGGTTCTCAACTTCAAAGCCAATGTGGTCAATGGCGGTTCCGATCGTGTGCTCTCGCGGGTCAGTGGAATTGCCAAAACTCAGATTGGTGCCCGGCACGTTCGTTGTAGTTGCGATTGAGCCACGAGGACGAATCTCCAATTCAAAAACCTCTACATACCAATCCAGCAGGCTTTCATAATCTGGCGTGAAGTAATGAATGTGATAGCCGGTGAATTCTTCGTGAAGGCTTTGATCCTCTTGAAGTTCCACATAGACGCCATCTGGCAGCGTAACATAGGCGTTGGTTTGACTTTCGGCGCCGATGAATACTCGGCCCATTTCGAACCCTGCAGCTTCCCACTTATCGATGAACCGTTGGATGTCTCGTACTTTGAAGCCAAAATGGTCCATCACCGTTTCTCGGGAGCCCATCGTGGGAATTTGTTCTGCAAACATCACTATCAGGTTCGGAAATTTTACGGCGCGTTCATGCCCGATGCTGATTTCTTCACCACCGAAGTGTTCGGTCCAAATGTCAATGTGCTGTTCAATGTTAGAAACATTCAGATGTAACTGGCCATAAGTGATACCAGAACTATTCGGAGTAGCCAGTTGTGCATGTACCATCTGGCTGCACAAAGTAAACATTAGAGCTGATAGTAGCGTTTTCATTCTTCTGTCCTCGCTGTCGGTTTGTCCAGGTCGTTAATCGATGATTGCCTGATAAATTCCGCTTCGGAGTTTGCTGTAATCGTCAATTCCCTGTGCCGGGATCAGTTGAGTCAGATAAACCACGACCAACTCCTCAGCCGGATCTACCCAATAGGTCGTATGGTAAGCACCCCCCCAGCCATACTCTCGCTCAGAGCCGAGTATGCCTCTCTCACCTAAATCGGTGACTACAAAAAAACCCAGACCGAACCCCTGTCCATCGCGGAACGGTATGCCTCCAAGGTGATCAGTTGTCATAAGCTCAATCGTCTTGCGCGATAGGATGCGCTGCCCGTCCAGTTCGCCACCGTTCAGGGTCATTTGCAGGAATCGGGCGTAGTCGTTTGCGGTGGAGAGTAGGCCGGCGCCGCCGGAGAATGAGGTATTAGGGCCACTGCCCTGCACATAGAGACCCTGACTCTGCATACCGTCGCTGCTGTCGATCGCACGTATTCCTCCTTCCGGTGCAGGCTCATAAACGACAGATAGTCGAGCAGCTTTATCTTGTGGCAGGAAAAAATGGGTATCGGTCATTGCCAGGGGCTTAAAGAGTTCTTCGGTCAGAAAGGTGCTCAGATTTTTACCGCTGGCAACCTCTATCACGGCGCCCAGGATATCTGTGTTGTATCCGTAGATGTACTCCTCTCCCGGATGCTGGTCCAAAGGCAGGGCCGCCATCCGCCTGATGGACTCGAGAACCGGTTCCGTTCTGTCGGCAAAGTACCATCCTTGAAAACCCGCTTGCTGCCACTGATCCCGCGCCGGACCGCTGCCATAGCTGACCCCGCCAGTGTGGGTAAGCAGGTGGCGAATGGTGATTGGCCGTCTGGCGTCTTCCAAGCGATAGCTTCCATCCGTTTCGCTGACGGCAACTTTCATGTTCTCCCATTCAGGTATGTAGCGACTCAGAGGGTGGCTGATATCAAGCTGGCCGCGCTCATGGAGTATCATGATGCCTGTGCTCACCAGTGCTTTTGTCTGTGATGCGATTCGGAAAATGGAATCCTCACTCATTGGGACCCCCGCTGCCTTATCCTGCCAGCCGTTGGCGGCCGAAAAAACAACCCGACCCTTACGTAGTACCATAGCAACCTGGCCGGCAAGCTGTTCATTCTCTACATAAGATTTCAGGACCGTATCCAGGCGGTCGAGCCGTTCTGATGACATGCCAGCTCGCTCCGGCCTGACGCGGGAAAAGTCGGCGGCATAGCCGAGTTGCATGGTGGCGAGCAGTACAACTGTGATCGTGGCGAACAGGCGTAAAAAGGGGAGAGATACTCGCATGGCTTTGGTGTCCTCTTTAGTGATGCTTAATCCATGCCCAGATAGGTTTAAGGATTCTTATTTTGATGGCCTGACTATCTCTGAAAAGAGCAGAAAAAACAATATTGAATTCAGATCGCAGAATCGCGTCGAGGTAAAAAGCGGGCTTGGAGTCCCGCTCCCGGAGCCCATTCAGGGCAGTTCATTCTCAAAAAATATGGCAAGACGTAGACCGGCCAGCCCGAGCCTCTGGCGGGAAATATTCTGCATCAGTGCGACATAGGCATCGTCAAGTTTTTGGCTGGGGAGATCGGTGTTACTGCTTTCAGCGTCAAGAATCGCCTCGCGAAGATCTCCGTCATAAACAGATGTCTGCAGAATGCTCCGGCTTTCGTTCATCCAGGCCGTCCAGTCGCTCTCGATGCCCTGAATCTTTGGCGTTGAAAACCCGGTGACTCGTGAAATGAGGATTGGCAGCTCCTGGCTGACCCCACTCTCAGTCAGCGCCCTGTCCCAGCGAGAATGTAGATTGCTGTCGTCGATTCGTATTGCGTTTCCACCTCGGTCGCCGGTCTCGAACAGAGATGCGGTATAAAGGGAACCTGTGTGTAAAGGCTGGTGGATGTCACCGATAAGATGCAATACCCAGCACAAGCCGATTGCGCGCGCGGGAGTTGGTGCGGAAACGTTGCTCAACATAGCCGCATTGTAGTCGATGCCGGTGACCACATTTGATACCTTCTCTTCGCTATCTACCTCGCGTCGGTCCATGCCGTCAACATCGGCAAATGCTTCGATGCCCAGGTAGATATTACCCTGGAAGGGTGCTGAGTCTCTGATCCAGGCACCGTCGGTATAGTGCCACGAGGAGCGGTTGTATCGAGCGCGTTCTCCATCAGGCAGACCACGGGCAATGTCTGGCCAGGACGCTGCCTGACCAAGCAGCCACTGCGTCATTTGCTTTTCGTTATCGCGATCAATGTCGCCAGGTATCTGATCAATGAAGTCCCTCTGATAGCGAGGATGCGCCCGCAAGATGGTAATCAATTTAGCGGCTGTGTCCGGTTCCATGAACTCCAGCGCCACTGCGGCGCTCAGTCGATGGCCCACTGAATCCCAGGCAAACGCAGAAGCGCCCCAACTGATGGGTATCAGCAGTAGCGTTGAAAACAGTCGGATGCAAAGTGAACGGGTCAGTTGTTGAGTCATTCGGGGTTCTCGGGCTGCCCAGAAACTGTGGGTGCGGAAGCACCCACAGAGCAAGCCGCTCTAGTAAACTTCGAAAAGTCCGGCAGCACCCATGCCCCCGCCAACGCACATGGTGCAGACGACGTATTTCGCGTCCCGGCGCTTACCTTCGATCAGTGCGTGACCGACCATCCGGGCGCCACTCATGCCGTAAGGGTGGCCAATTGAAATTGCACCACCATTAACATTCAGCAGTTCATTGGGTATTCCTAGTTCATCTCGGCAGTAGATTACCTGTACAGCAAACGCTTCATTAAGCTCCCACAGGCCGATGTCATCCATGGACAGATTGAAGCGCTCCAGCAGTTTCGGGACGGCTTTGACCGGGCCGATGCCCATTTCATCAGGTTCGACCCCAGCAACTGCCATGCCTCGATAGGCGCCAAGTGGATTCAGGCCTTTCTGTTCGGCCAGCTTGCTGTCCATCACCACAGAAGCAGAGGCGCCATCCGACAGCTGGCTTGCATTTCCTGCGGTGATAACCCCGCCCTCGAATACCGGCTTCAGTCCGTTCAGACCTTCAAGGGTCGTTGTGGGGCGGTTGCCTTCGTCTTTTTCGAGATGTA
>JASMER010000289.1 GCA_030752195.1 Gammaproteobacteria bacterium | reverse complement strand
TTGCATGGCAGGCCCTAGGCATTAGCCAATGCTCCTCGGTGTTTTGCTCTCGCCCTCGCTTTCCCTGCGGGTTTACAACCATGTCCTTCGATAGATGAACGGAAGGCTGGACAGGTTTGTGCCATGGCGGCTTGCACTTCGGGACAGGTTTAAGACATGCTGTTAAGGTGCCTTGCTTCGGGAGTGGTTTGATCCGCTTTGCGCTCGCTTCTGCTCGCCGTTGTGCGTCGGTCAGCACTTCCCAGATATCCGTCATTTTGTCTTTGCGCCGCTGTTGGAGATCAGGGTGTGCCAAATTCTTCCAGTTTAAAATGTAGATCTGGACTACAAATCACCGTGCATGAGATGCGCGGAGCGCACCTCTGATACTGGAAGGACAGGACCACAAGTCACATGCACACGCGTATAGCGTCATAAGGCCATGATCGTTGCATCCGAACCCTGGCGTGGCAACACAACTTCCTTGTTTATCATAGGGATACCGGTAAGACGGGCGCGTCCAGCAGCCATAACGGGATATTCGCTGGACATCTGGACATGAAACATACAGATCGCTACAGATTCGAGCCAAACCTGATACTGTTTTCCAGCACTACCATTCAACATGAAACACTGCTGCATTTTCGCAGCCTGCACACACCGTCATCGAATTTGACGAGCAGCACTCGAAATCAATGAATTTCGGGCTTGCACACGAATTCGTCAAATTAAACGGTAGGCACTTTGTATGAGCGAACCTGACGATCTGCAATACGAATCGTGGAATTTGCCGCTCCCTTGCATACGGGCCCCACCTTCAGGCGGCAGCTAGGGAGGCTGACGAGGGCGTTCTGGGATCAACATATCGTTGAGCCGCAACCTGAATCAATTAATCTATTGCGAATACACATGCACAGAATGGGATCACGGGGCAACCCGACATGCAGTGCTGAGCATCAGGTACACTTCATCGAATTGGACGGTCGGCACTCCAGCCCATCGCATTTGACAGTCGGCACTCCCAATCATAGAATTGGACGGTCTGCACTCTTTATCCTATAGGCACGGGCAGCACTCCAAGGCATGAATCTTCTGGCCATCTTCAACATCACCAGCATCAAAAGCAGCAGAAGCGGCTGCAGCAGCAACAGCATCACAATTTGACGGTCTGCACTCCTATGCTACACGCTATGACTGAAATGAATGGAGCGGCAGCACGTGACGTCAACCACATCAATGAAGCAATCAATGCTACTGCCTTTTTGCAGCAAAAGACGCAATGAGGAGATAGCTCCAGTCAGGTCAGCGCAGTTGTGCCAGCAGCGCAGTGAGCTGAGAAGCATCACCGTCAGAGCCGCAGCCACGGTTGCTTTCTTGTGATCCCGTAGGGAAACTGTTTGGTCGATCAAGCCGCCCGCAATATGACTGATCGCTGTGGGTCAGAGAAGACATTGAACAGGAAATATATGTTTTCTGCCTCGTAACGGAACAACGCTACCGTAACAGGGAAGCTTGCAATACCTCGCGAATTACTAATTGATTGGCGAAGCGGCGAGGCTACTGGATCAGCCCACGCCTCCCCATGCATGACTTACAGAGAGGCAGCCCAGATACACTGGCCTCCTGCTGGGACAATACCACGCGATTGGGTGGCAGAATGGAAAGAGCCATTGGACACTTTGGATCAGAATGGCGCACTCGACGACCCCGCCCAGAAGATCTCAGTTGATCCGGAAGCTGAAAAGGCGGCATACAGTTTGCAACGGCATCGACCACTTCAAACTCGGCTACAGGATCTTGCTCAGGCTCAAGCTGTGTCTGCCCAGACGATGGTGGTGTCGCCGGTGGCGGAGGTGGCGGAGGAGGTGGTGGAGGAATAACATCAGATACGCGTCTTGCAGCCGGCGGCGCCGGATCATCGGCACAGTTCTTCCGAAGAGGACAAAGAGCAACACGAGCGACCAAGACGTTAACGAATGCAAGCCAAGATGCCATGAACGATGCCAACAGAAATCGAGCTTCCAAATCTTGAACCAAAAACTAAAACGCATTAATAGTCGACTGAACCGCCGCAAGAGTCACCCGGTGAACAGGCAACCGGTGAACAGGCAAGCAGATGAGCAGGCAACTTTTCGCAACGGAGCACCGGTCTGCAGGGAGACGACGATTTCCGCGCGG
>JASMER010000288.1 GCA_030752195.1 Gammaproteobacteria bacterium | reverse complement strand
GGATCTGAGCTGGATCAGGCAATAGCCTTTGCTGATATCCGCGCGGATGTCTTCTCCCTTTATGGTGAGGAAATGCCCGAAGTGGGTTTTCGGGTAGAGCCCTCCCTGCCGGACTCAGGATGGGTGGCTCGATTGACCAGTGAATCAGTACAGGGCCAGGTGGTCATCCCTTATGACAGTAACAACTACCTGCAGGTCGACCTTGATTATCTTTATCTGTCGGGGACGGAGGAGCTAACTCAAGACGATCTGGCGCTGTCCACAGGGGTTACTACGCCGACGAGCGAGGATGCCGCACCTGATCAGCCTAAAATCGATCCGCTTGAGAGCCTCGATCCAAGAGAGCTGCCGCTGATGCGGTTTGAGACTGATCAGTTCAGGGTCGGTGAGAGCGAGTACGGCAGCTGGGCTTTTACTCTAACGCCAACCGGTATAGGCGCAGAGTTTTTTGACATTAATTTCGATTTCAGAGGGCTACGCTTAGGCAGAGACAGCCTTGACGATAGCATTGAATTTCTGGAGCCGCATTTCAGCTGGTTCTACGACGGGGTTCAACACAGTAGTGAACTCACCGGCGTTTTGATCGCTGATGACATCAGTGGCGTGCTGGAAGCCAATGGCTATGCCCCGAGCGTTGAAAGCGATCAGGCTGTGTTCGTGACCGAAGTGAGATGGCCCGGATCTCCCGCGTTCTTCTCTAACGATCACCTGGATGGTCGTATTGACATGAAGGTAGCTGATGGTCGCTTCCTGCGCGACTCCGATAGTGGAGGTGCGTTGAGGCTGGTCAGCTTCATAAATCTGTCTGCGATTTTTCAGCGCTTACGTTTTAGTGATGATTTGCTGCGCAGCGGCTTGGCATTTGACGAAATAACCGGGCAATTCGATCTCAATGATGGTCTGCTGCAAATTATGGACCGCTTGGTTATCTCGGGACCAAGCAGTCTTTACCAGATTGTCGGAGAAGTTGACCTGGCTAGGGAGTCAGTGGAAGGCGAAATGACCGTGACCTTGCCTGTTAGCAATAATCTGCCGTGGATAGGGCTGTTAAGTGCCAATATCCCTTTGGCTGTGGGGGCTTATTTGTTCGATCAGATCTTCGGTAGCCAGGTCGACAGTCTGTCCAGCGCAATCTATTCCTTATCAGGACCGATCGAGGGTCTTGAGCCCCAGTTTAAGCAAGCCTTCGGTGCGTCTTCAGCCCGCCAGAATGAACCTTAGGCCTCTTTGAGACTTCTGCCGTAGTCTTCGGGGCGAATATTGCCTGTGCCTGATTAATTCTATTATCATCTCAGGCCCTTAAACGCAGCGAATCAAGAGGATCAGGTGATAAACAAAAGCTTGCTCAGCAACGCGGTTGCTCTGATGTTCGTCATCGTCGGGGATTTGATGGAAGGTCCGGTTAAGATTTATATCCTGAATGTAGGCTTATTCGCTCTCTCAGGTGGGGTCACCAACTGGCTCGCGGTGCACATGCTATTCGAGCGAGTCCCTGGTCTCTATGGTTCGGGGATTGTTCAACTGCGCTTCGAAGAATTTAAACACGGCATCCGCGGGCTGATTATGGAGCAGTTTTTCAATCATGGTGATTTGTCGGCGCTCGTCCAGCAAACCGGACACACAGCCGATCGACTGGGCGAGCACCTGAAGGGCGCGATCGAAGATCTGGACATCGATTCGGCCTTTGAATCCCTGCTTGACGTCATCATGAGTTCCTCATTTTCAGGCATGTTAGGCATGCTGGGCGGGAAAGACGCGCTCAGCCCCCTGAAGATTCCCTTTGTTGAGCGCATGAGGGACTATTTCAGGACTCAGTTTGCCAATCAAACATTTCAGTCCAGAATTGAAAATGCACTGCGAGGAGCGCTGGACGAAGAATCAATCCGTCAGACAGTGGCCGAATTGATTGATCGGCGCCTGGATGAGATGACACCAAAAATGGTGAAGGACATCGTTCAGCAGATGATCCATAAACATCTGGGCTGGCTGGTGGTCTGGGGTTGTGCTTTTGGTGGAATGATTGGGCTGGTGGTGATTGTTGTGAATGGCCAGATATAGTGCGGGTGATCGCCTCTGATTCTTAGGAAGTTGCAATCAGGCAGTCATCGCGTGATGGTCAATCACCGAACTGAGGGATAGGAATTCATGGCAATTTTTCAAGA
>JASMER010000287.1 GCA_030752195.1 Gammaproteobacteria bacterium | reverse complement strand
GATTTAGTCGAGCAGCCATTTGGCGAGCTAAACTTCGTATTTATTCGGGATTTGTCCGATGATCTGGCAATGACCCTTAAAGCGAGAAATTTAACGGACCAACGTAATGAGATCACACAAGCCGGCTATGTGAATTTTGGCTATAACAGGGGTCGCGAGTTCAGTTTCCAATTGGACTACTCATTCTAGTCTAGTCGAGAGGCGCTTAGCATGGATACGATGGTCAGTAATAAGGACATAAATCTCTATGGTTAGTAACCCGACTTTTATGCTGAACTCTTTCACATTCTAAACAGTGTGAACTGTGACATCGAACCTCCGATGGGCTGCTTTCGTCCGTCGGAGATTACGTCTAGGCTGGAGCAATTATTATGAGCGAGTCCACTATTCTTATAGTAGATGATGAGGCTGCCATTCGAGATATGGTCGGTATAACACTTGACCTAGCTGGATTTAGTTCAATAAGTGCATCCGACGCCCGCGAAGCTCACATCTCCGTTATTGATAACAAGCCAGATCTCGTTCTGCTGGACTGGATGTTGCCCGGTGGTAGCGGAATTGAGCTTGCTCGCAGGCTGCGACGAGATGAAATTACTTCCAGTCTCCCCATAATTATGCTGACGGCCAAAGCCACTGAGGACAATAAAGTTCAGGGCTTGAGTGAAGGCGTTGATGATTACATCATCAAGCCTTTTTCACCTCGTGAGTTGGTGGCGCGTATAAAGACGGTTCTGCGTCGGGCTAACGGCCGGCAAAAAGATAAAGCACTGCAGGTCTTTGACCTTCTGCTTGACCCTACCAGCCATCGCATCTCGATTGAGGATAAACCGCTTGAAATGGGGCCGACCGAATTTCGGCTTCTGAAGTTTTTTATGTTGAATCAGGAAAAGGTGTTCAGTCGGGATCATATTCAAGATGCTGTCTGGGGCGTCAACGTATACCTTGAAGAACGCACGATAGACGTGCACATTCGCCGTTTGCGCAAAGCCTTATCCTCAATCGAAAACACCGCTATTGATTATGCCAAGCTCGTTCAAACGGTTCGAGGAGCAGGCTACCGGTTTTCTGTTCGTCCTCACTGACCGACAGACGTTTCTACCGGCGCGGCGCGATCTTAAAAAGTTCTCTAGCTGTCTCGGCATCGGCAACGATGTTGCCTGAGGCTTTGATCGCCTGCGCGGTGGCCTCGACCAATTCGGTGTTTGAGGCTGCTTGTCTGCCATCCGCAACCTCAAGGTTGTTCTCAAAACCCACGCGGCAGTGTCCGCCAAGTACTACTGCTCTTTTCATGCACTGACCTTCTTCCGAACCGAAAGCGCACACTGACCAGAGCCAGTTCGGGTCCACATGCGGGATCAGCTTCTCCAGTTCGGCAGGGTCAGACTGCTGAGTTTCATGGTATCTCCCAATTACCAGCAGCACATGCACCAGCTCATCGGGGATCAGCCCTCTGGTGCAGAATGACTTAAACTTCTCTATGTCGTCCTGGTCATAAAGAATCCACTGTGGTGCTATGCGTTCCTGATACAGCCACAGGAGAAATTTTGCTGCAGCTGACTCAAATGTGTGGTCAGGAATCAGCTCTCGTATTGCCAAGGAGACCGCTTCAGGTTGGGTTTGCTTCACACTCTCGATTTGTTCTTCTGGTTTAAACTTTCCGACCGCTTCAGTGGTGATCTGGATGATAAGTTGCGCGCCTGCCTGTCGCCTGATTTCTGCTATGGCTGCACGATACAGTTCAGGGTCGAGGCTGTGCTGCAGCGCCTTGTCTCGCACGTGAAGATGGAGCATTGCGGCCCCTGCATCCAATGATGAGGCTGCCGTGGCGCCCAGTTCGAGGGGTGAGATGGGAAGCGCAGGGTGATCCTGCTTGAGTTTTCGGGCGCCGTTGGGCGCCACGGTAATCAGAACGGGTCGGGTCATGGCTGTGCCTGTTTTTACAGTAGAAGCAACCAGGTCGCAAGATCCTTCGTGTTAACACATTATGGTGGTAGCAAGACGTCCGGCTTGCAAGACTTGTTTTGCTTAGGATACCTCTTAAGCGCTTCGACTCAGTGTCCAGGTAGTGCGCTCGGATCTGAGCCGGCAAAGCCGCTCTTATATACATTCTCTCCGCCTGATCATCATCTTTGTACAGGCCGAGTTTGCTGAAGGCTCGACGCTACAGGCTGGTGCGAATCGCTCAATG
>JASMER010000286.1 GCA_030752195.1 Gammaproteobacteria bacterium | reverse complement strand
GTCCCAATCCAGAGGCGCAAAGGGCGCATGAGGGAACCCTGCCGTGTGTGAGAACAGCTGACCTACGGTAACTTGGTCTTTATCCTTGGTGCCGAATTCCGGCACGATGTCAGCGACGCGCTCCTCTTCCGCCAGCTTGCCCTGCTGAAACAGCAGCCAGGCAGCAGCAGAGGTAATCGCCTTGGTTGCAGAAAACACGCAGATCAGCGAGTCGTCTTGTGCGCTTCCATAGCTTTGTTGCAGGACAACTTCGCCTTCTCGGGCAATCGCCAACTGAGCCGCAGGTAGTAGGCCTTGATTAACTTCTCTGCCGGCCCGCTGCAGGAGAGCTTCAACTTTTTCACAGTCGAGTTCGAATTGTTCTACTCGCGTAGCCTGTTCGTCCGTCAGTATTCGATCCATCGTGATTCGACCCTTCCCCGGTAATTCATCGTTAAATCATAAGATTAACTACGCCGGGCCTTGTTGACCATGCGTTACTGACACAGGGGCGATTTGCCCGCAGCAGATCCCCCACCTAAACTGAACGCTGAACTTTAAAGAGCAGTCCTATGTCCATTGTTAACGGCCTGACCAGTTCTATTGGCAAAACCCCAATGATTCGCATCAACTCGCTGTCTGAAGAGACCGGCTGCGAAATCCTTGGAAAGGCGGAATTCATGAACCCTGGCGGCTCTGTCAAAGATCGAGCGGCACTGTGGATGATCGAGGAAGCCGAAAAAAGCGGGGCGCTAAAACCTGGCGGCACTGTGGTCGAGGGCACTGCAGGCAATACGGGCATTGGATTAGCCCACGTCTGCAACAATCGCGGCTACGAAACCATTATTTACATGCCGGACAATCAGTCCCAGGAAAAAGTTAACCTGCTGCGTACCCTTGGCGCGGAGGTTCGCGTGGTACCGACGGTGCCTTACGCCAACGACATGAATTTCCAAAAACAGGCCGGACGCTTTGCTGCCACCCTAGAAAACGCGATTTGGGCGAACCAGTTCGACAATACCGCGAATAGCCTCGCCCACTATGAGTCCACTGGACCGGAAATCTGGGACCAAACCAATGGCGGTGTCGACGCCTTTACTTGCGCCGTAGGCACCGGCGGCACGCTGGCAGGCACGTCGCTGTACCTGAAGGAGCAGAGCGCCAATGTCAAAATTGTTTTGGCCGACCCCATGGGAAGCGCACTTTACAACTGGGTTACTACCGGAGAGGCGACGATGACTCCCGGGCCCTCGATGACCGAGGGTATTGGAAACTCACGAGTGACGCAGAACCTTGCCCCGGCAAAGATTGACGACGCGGTTCAGGTAGACGATCAAGAAATGGTAGACATGGTGTATCGACTGCTGCATCAAGAGGGATGGTTCTTCGGCTCCAGCTCCGGCATCAATCTCGGAGCGGCAGTAAAAATCGCCAAGGATCTGGGCCCCGGCCACACCGTCGTGACCATTCTTTGTGATGGCGGCAGCAAATACCAGTCGCGGCTGTATAACCCAGAATTTTTAGCCGAGCGGAACCTCACCATCCCTCAGTTTGCGCAACAATAGCGTACTGAGACGTTAGGATACCAAGAATGGATCTGTCTCAATGGCAATCAGACGATGCGATAAAACGCTGCCTTGAAGCCCGTCGAATAGCCGTCGTTGGCCTATCTAGCAACCCTGCCCGACCCAGCTTCGGTGTGGGGAAATATCTGCTCCACGCTGGATACCAGATAGTACCGGTCAATCCTAAAGAAGATGAGATACTGGGGCTGACTTGTTATCCGGACTTGGAGTCTATTCCTGGCAAGATCGACTTGGTCGATGTCTTCAGACAGTCCGATGCCGTTCTCTCCATCGCCGAGAGTGCGATTGCTATTGGGGCAAAAGGCTTGTGGCTCCAGCTCGGGGTTTACCACCTGCGGGCCTTAGCGCTTGCTCAAAGTGCTGGCCTAACGTGCGTCGCTGACAAGTGCACAAAGGTCGAACACCGAATCCTCAGTCTTCAGGGCTGGTCCCGCTAAGTGATTCCAACAAGCGCCTTAGCAGCGTGACAAAAGGCCTCTACGGCTTCACGCATGTCATCACGACGCTGCTGTCCGGCACTTTCGCTGAAGCAAAAACTCAACCTGAGCTGATTCATACCTGCACCGGGGTCACGCTCCCGCGCGTCCTTGGGATAGAAATCGTACATGGGAATCACCACAAGGCC
>JASMER010000285.1 GCA_030752195.1 Gammaproteobacteria bacterium | reverse complement strand
TACCAGTGAGACGGGGTTTTGTGCGCAGAAAGGTGCTCTCGCAGATATGCGAACAAAGTCTCTCGATCCATCTTTTGACCGGGCGCGGGACGCAAAAAGGCGGCTACTTTTTCACCCAGATAGTCATCTGGCAACCCAACTATCGCGACGTCTCCCACGGTCGGATGCCGAAACAGTAGCTCTTCCAATTCACGTGGGAAGATGTTCTCGCCGCCACGGATAATCATATCTTTCAGTCGACCTTCGATTTTCGAGAAACCGCGTTCATCCATAGAGCAAAGATCGCCAGTATGCAGCCAACCCTCATTATCTATCGCAGTCGCCGTCTCACCGACCATTTCGAAATAGCGATGCATAACGTGGTAACCCCGGGTGCAAAATTCCCCAAGAACACCGCAGGCAACCGTCTCACCCGTTTTCGGATTAATAATCTTGGCTTCCGTATTAGGCATCGGCCTACCAAGGGTCATTGTCTTATCTTCTCTAGAATCGTCAGGTCGTGTCATCGAGGCTACAGGTGAGCATTCCGTTTGACCAAAAATAATCGTTACATTCGCACCCCACTCTTTCTCAATCACTTTTACCAGTTCCATAGGCACCGTGGCGCCGCCAGAGGTCAATACATCAAGACTCGAAAGATCCCTGTTTGCATAGTCCGGGTGCTCCAGCATTGCGTTGAGCATTGTGGGCACAGCATTGAATGCGTTGACCCCATATTGTTCTATAAGTTCAAGGGCCAGCCCTGCCTCGAAACGCTCCATCAGAACCTGAGTCGCCCTAAAGGCAACTGCACCGAGCACACAGACTACGCAGCCCCCTGTGTGAAAAAGCGGCATAAAGCTGAGCCAGACAAGTCCATCCTTTGCTTGCATACGGTCCAGTGTGTGCGCTGCGTTATTCACGAGCCCTTTATGGTGGAGTAAAGCGCCCTTGGGAAATCCAGTCGTGCCAGAGGTGTACTGAATCATGACCGGATCTTCAGGAGAAACATCGCGCTCTGGTAGGTGAGTCCCGTTATTCATCGCAAGAAACTCTGACCATTGATCCAGTCGAATGATTTCTCTCAAGTCAGGACAGTTATTTCTGACGTTTTGGATCGTATCCAGCAACCGATTACCTCGATATTCAGGCACGAGAAATACACCTGAACTTCGGGATTGAGTTAAGACATAAGTCACCTCTTGAGTACGGTATGCTGGATTGATTGTGACCATAATGACACCCGCCATTGCACACGCGAATTCCAGCATCACCCATTCTGGTGAATTGGGCGCAAAGACGGCGACCCGCTGCCCGGATTCAAACTTTTGCACAAGCACCCGAGACGCTAGGTAGGACTGCAGATACAACTCTCTGTAAGTCCAGCTGCGCCGCAGAACGGGATTTTTGGTACCACAGATCAGCGCAATGCGGTCCGGAACCGTTTCTGCCGCCTCGCGCAGAAGGTCGCCAAGGGTAATGTCCCTGATTGCAGGCAACCTTGGGCCGACAGCGTGTGCAAGCATTTCGCTCATCTACGCACCTCGATTAATGCAATGAGCATCCCAAAATCCAATTCAGTGGGAGCTGAGAACATCGATGCCTTTCTTCTTGCCTATTCCCGACCCGCTGGAGCCAAACCAAACCATACCGCAGGATCGACATCATTAGCTCTCATGACACGGCGAGCATGCAAAATGACCTGTCCCGCTTCGGTTTGCTCGTAGAACCACTCTTCGGTTGACCACGGTGTGATAGGGCCTTCTGCCAATTCGCAAGCGAGTTCTTCGTAATAACTACGAATATCGTGCACGGTGCCATAGAGCGAACCTTCCGGAAATCCAACGCTGTCCCACGATTCGCCCGCACCAATCTCGACCAGCCTAGATATCGCTTCCGGGACTTCTTCCGCGTTGATCTGCATTCCCACTGACGTCCTGCCATTCTTCTTGCAAGCTCGATCGTACGCGCCTTTCAACGCCTGGGATTCATCGACGGCGGGATGAACCTCAGTATTTAACCTTGGCGGCAGTGGACACGTTAGGGGCTCACCGCCCGTCGAAGCAATCGTCTCCGCGAAGGTCTTGAGGACTGGCCCCGAAGATGCTTGTAGTAGATCAAACGCGGCTTGCAGAACCCGTCGCTGAAATTCAGGGTCCTTTGGCTTACCAAGTGATAATCCGACGGGGAAGCGTGTATGTAGCGCTCTGGGCACCT
>JASMER010000284.1:254-2215 GCA_030752195.1 Gammaproteobacteria bacterium | reverse complement strand
ATCCAGCTGTTTCTCGAAGTCCGCACTGGTAGTTGACAGCTGACTTATACTTTCTGAAAAAGAAGACATACTACTCGCTATGGCCCTGCGGAGTTCGCGACACCAATCTCTACCGCTTCACTCAAGTTTGCCAGCACTTTCAGAATCAGTGCGGTTTTAATCTTCATCGCGGCCTTGTTGACTATTACCCGCGATGAAATATCCGCGATAGTGTCCTGAGGAACCAGTCCGTTTGCTTTGAGCGTCTTGCCCGTATCGACAATATCGACAATCGCGTCAGCCAATCCCAAGGAGGGCGCTAACTCCAGAGCCCCGCTTAGCTTAATTAGTTCAACTTGCTGACCCCGCTCAGCATAGAATTGTTTGGCAATATTGGTAAACTTCGTCGCGACCCGAAGCCTGCCTGAGATTTCTCGAGCCTGTATCGGCACAGCCGTCATCATCTTGCACCGGGCAATATTAAGGTCCAGAGGCTCGTAGAAGCCTTCACTACCGCCCTCAAGAATAAGGTCCTTACCCGCAATTCCCATATCAGCACTTCCGAATCTAACATAGGTCGGTACATCAGATCCGCGCATAATCAGGAGTCGTACGCCCGGTTCACCAGTTTCGAATAGCAGCTTTCTGCTTGTTATGACGTCCTCCAAAGGCTGAATACCTGCCGTCAAAAGCAATGGCAGCGTCTCCTGAAGTATTCGCCCTTTTGTCAACGCAATGATCAACTTTGAATCGTTCATGTCTACTCAGCTATGCAGGCACACGTCGTATACGCGCACCGAGCAACTGCAGTTTTTCCTCGATGCACTCGTAGCCTCGATCGATGTGGTATATCCGATCTACGCTCGTCTCGTGTTCTGACACAAGGCCTGCGATGATTAAGCTGGCAGATGCTCGTAAATCGGTCGCCATTACAGGTGCCCCGTTCAGCGCTTCGACTCCTTCAACAATGACTGTATTTCCTTCTACTTTGATAGAAGCACCCATCCTGTTCATTTCGTGCACATGCATGAACCGATTTTCGAACACAGTTTCAGTGATAGCGCCAGTTCCTTCCGCGATACAGTTCAGCGCCGTAAACTGAGCCTGCATGTCGGTTGGAAAAGCCGGATACGGTGCGGTCCTTAATGAGACTGACTTTGGCCTTTCACCATGCATATCAAGCGAGATCCAGTCCGGCCCAACCTTGATGTTTGCTCCGGCTTGTTCCAGTTTACTCAACACAGAATCCAAGATATCAGGACGCGTATCTTTAACTTTGATGTTGCCTCTTGTCGCAGCAGCAGCAATGAGATAGGTCCCCGTTTCGATACGGTCAGGCATGACAGAATACGTACAGCCGTGCAGACGTTCGACACCTTCAATGGTAATTGTGTCGGTTCCCTGGCCAGTGATCTTTGCACCCATTTCAATGAGGCAGCTAGCCAGATCAACCACCTCAGGTTCACGGGCGGCATTCTCGATCACAGTTTTACCTTTTGCGAGCGTGGCAGCCATCATAACATTTTCGGTCCCGGTCACCGTCACCATATCCATGAATATCTGGCTACCCGTGAGCCGTCCTTCCACACTGGCTTTTATATAGCCATCTTCAACAATGATCTCGGCTCCCATGGCCTCCAGAGCGCTGATATGGAGATTGACGGGCCGACTGCCAATAGCGCACCCTCCGGGTAAAGCCACTTCTGCGCGGCCGTGATGCGTCAATAAGGGACCAAGGACTAGTATCGAAGCCCGCATGGTCTTGACCCATTCATAAGGCGCGCTGAAGTGAGAAATAGTGCTGCTGTCGACCTCAACGTTAAGCTTTTCGTCAATCACCGGCTGGACGCCCATGCACCCAAGCAACTCAAGCATGGTGGTGATATCGTAAAGATGAGGAAGATTACACACTGTCACCAGATCGTCGGTCAACAGCGTAGCCGCGAGAATAGGCAAGGCAGAGTTCTTGGCCCCTGCTATTC
>JASMER010000284.1:0-244 GCA_030752195.1 Gammaproteobacteria bacterium | reverse complement strand
AACATCATAAACGGCCTGTTGACGCTTTACCGCATTGAGACCAGCAAACGCATCACCAACGGCAGACACCGTGAACTTTCCGTCACTGCCCTCTACCGAGATTTTGCAATTCGGGAATGCTGCTTCGAGCAAGGCAACGATTTGTGAAGACTCCATACTTCCTCCCATGAATTCCTTTAAGCTCGACTACTTCCAATTGTCCAAGACTACATCGATGTCGTTGTTGTTCTGTGCCATCAGTGCT
>JASMER010000283.1 GCA_030752195.1 Gammaproteobacteria bacterium | reverse complement strand
ATGTGAGCCTTCAACCGTGCGGATAATCTCGAGTTTTTCAGTGGCAGGATATCTCATGCCAGATCCTCCCCATCCCCGATCATGCTTTTTTTGAGAAGACGGTTTTCCAGCGTCAAATCAGCCACGCATTCTTTCAAAGCGGAAGCCTGCGAACGCAATTCTTTGACTTCCGGCGCCGTCGCCTGGCGCGCGGTGTCACCAGAAAGCTGACGTTTGCCTGCCTCCAGGAATTCCTTCGACCATTTGTAATATAAGCTTTCCGCTATCCCTTCGCAGCGGCACAGCGCAGCAATACTTTCTTCACCACGAAGACCCGCCAAAACAATACGGAGCTTCTCTTCAGCCGAGTATCGGCGCGCAGTCTTGCGACGGATGTTTTTTACCAATTTGTCTGCAGCGTCTTTGCTGCCAACGGATTTCTGTCTCATCTTCACTCCATAAAGGTTACGATGAACCAGAAATCCTCCATCCTCAATTCAACAAATCTGTCCAAAAGGTCCTGACGTTAAACACGACGATAGCCGCTTTGATAGGTGCAGGATCAGCTTCGAATGTAGACCTGCGTGATCGTAAAAAAGGTTATTCTCACCAAAGCATGATCCTCGGTAAATGATCCCCACTGATCGGCCCGATTGACAGAACTCCATGCGGTATCTTGAGGATACAGTATTGGTATGTCCGTCCATGCCGGAATGCCGTGATAAGACGGCGCCATTGCCGAGGTCTTGATGGCCTGTGGATTCATTCAGCGCTGTACTGTTCAGATCTATGGGACTGTGACAAAGGTTTGCGAAAGCAGGGGCGGTTAGCAGAGCCGACGTGAGCAAGGCTGCATATGGAAAGATGTTCATATTAGTTTAGACCCTTGCTTCGGTGCGTTTAAGTGTTCTGTAGACGGTTGGTCTTGAGACAGAGAACAGCTCGGCCAGATCGCTGATTGAATATTCTCCGGTCGCATGCATGCGGGTCAGCTCGCGCTGCTGTTTTTCGGAGAGCTTTGGCTGCTTGCCGCGCAGCTTTCCCTTGGCGCGAGCGATAGCCATGGGGTCGAATTGGGAAGGGGGCGAAATAGGGCGCTAAGCGATTTTCGCCCTCATTTTACGCCAGATGTACTGCCCGATGAGCAGAATATGCTCCCATCCGAGCGGCGAGATGTGCCGCAGTAGATATTCGGGAGTTTTCAAGCCCGCTCGTTTACGCTGCATGACAGCTTTACCCAGTTGCTCGGTGTTCCAGAATATAATGATGGCGGTGAGCAGGTTGAGCCCGGCCAGACGGAAATGCTGACTTTCGGTGGTACGGTCGCGGATTTCACCCTGTCGTCCGATCCGCAATGCGTTTTTCAATGCATGATGTGCCTCTCCCTTATTTAATCCGACACTTGCGCGGCGCTGCATATCGATATCGAGGGCCCATTCGATCACGAATAGTGTGCGTTCGATCCGTCCGATTTCTCCTAGAGCGATGGCAAGGTCATGCTTGCGTGGCCGGGCTGATAGTTGTTTGAGAAGCTGGCTCGGCGGCACCTTTCCAGATCTCATCGTGGCGGTGCATCTTAGCACATCTGGCCAGTTATCAATGAGAGTTTGTTCCCGGACTTTGCCGCCAATCAGGCCTTTCAACTCTTTCGGCACATCTTTGAAATCAAAGACGTAGAGGCGCTTGGACTGCAAATCGCGAATACGGGGAATGAAACGATACCCCAGCAACGCGCATGCAGCAAATACGAGATCGGTGAACCCACCTGTATCTGCGTAATGCTCCTTGATTTTACTGCCGATCTCGCTCAGACACAGGCCATCGAGAATGTAAGGAGCCTCACTCACCGTGGCTGGAATCGTGCCGATCCAGAAGGGCGCGAATTTATCGGAAACATGGGAATAGGCTTTCAGCCCTGGACCTTGCGTGTCGTATTTCGCATTGATGAGATTCATGGCCTCGCCTTGCCGCGTAGTTGGGAAGAACTGTCCGTCACTGGATGAGGTCAGACCCTTGCCCCAATATTGGGCCATCGGGAGTTTCGATTGTGCGTCAAGCACGATGGCCAGCGCTTCATCAATTGCCTGACTTTCAACGTGCCAATGTGCCAAACGTAATAATTGTGAGTATTCGTGGGAACTGGTCGCCTCGGCCATTTTGCTGAGGCCAATGTTTAGCCCCTCTGCCAGTAGAACATTCAACAAACCAATCTGGTCCTTGCAAGGCGCACCGGTAC
>JASMER010000282.1 GCA_030752195.1 Gammaproteobacteria bacterium | reverse complement strand
CATCGCTCCGCCTCCTCGCGAATAACTTTTACCGTAAACTCTATTTGAGAATTTAATTATGCTGAGTCACAGACTCACCCTAACGGTCTCTCTGACACTCTGTCATATTCCACTGACCAATTCACAGGAAATGCCACAAACACAGCTAAGCAATCTTCTGCGGCAAGTGAACACCATGAGCGCCACCGTGCAGCAACTGATCGTCGAGTCTGATGGCGGTTTACTTGAAGAAAGCAGTATCCAAATGCATGTAATGAGACCCGATGGTTTTTACTGGGAAACATTGGAGCCATTCTCCGAACTATTAGTGACAAATGGCACTATTCTCTGGAGCTACCAGCCGGATCTCGAGCAAGTCGTCATAGAGAACTGGGACAGCAGCAGAGCCGAGCTGGCTGCAGAACTATTAAGCGGCCGAACCGACAGCCTGACTGAGGAATATGAGATCTTCGCCCAAGGCGATGCTGGTGGAAACATGGTCGTTTTTCAATTGTTCCCGCTTGACCAAAACTCATTGTATCGACGCATAAATATCAGTTTTGATAACGCTTCTTTGTTCTCCATTCATCTGGATAATAAGAACGGTCAAAAAACCCAGTGGCGATTTATTCAGCCGCAGATTAACCAGCAGTTGAGTCCGGACTTGTTTAACTTTCAGATTCCTACTGGAATCGATATCGTTGATAACCGCGTATCTCAGGAGTGATTCTTGCCCATCTATCTCGCACTTGCACTTGGTGGAGCGTTCGGCGCGATCGCTCGGTACTGGATGAGCACTGGCTTAAATCAATTGAGTCAGTTGCTATTCCCCCTAGGAACATTCTCTGTGAATGTTTTGGGCAGTTTTTTCATCGGTGGTCTATATATCTACCTGAGTGAGCGCCCAGAACTTTCAGAAGCATCCCGGCACCTCCTGATTACCGGTTTTTTGGGAGCATTGACGACGTTCTCAACATTTTCACTCGAGACCCTTTTGTTGATTGAGCAAGGCCACTACAATACAGCGCTTTTCAACGTAATGGCTAGCGTCATGTTCTGCCTGGGCTCCGTCTATCTGGGGATCTCACTGGCTAAAGTCTTTCTGTGAACCTGCTCCTTACTTACCAACCGGCAAAATCTGATGCTTGATCCCAAATGGTTACGCTCCGAACCTGAAACAATCGCGACACTTCTCAAGAAGAAAAAATTTGATCTTGATGTTGAGCTTCTCAAATCTCTTGAAGTCGCTCGCAAGAGTCTTCAACTGGATACAGAGACACTTCAGAACGAACGCAACACCCGTTCAAAGGAAATCGGTAAGGCGAAAGCTGCAGGCAAAGATATCTCCGAAATTCTGGCTTCGGTTGAAGGGCTGAAAGAACAACTCGAGCAGAAAAAAGAAGAGCTGGCTGAAATTCAGGAAAAATTAAAGGCCTATATGCTGGAGATTCCGAATGTGCCGGCTCCAGAAGTCCCTGACGGCGCAGACGAGTCAGATAATCTTCAGATTAGCGCATGGGGTCAGCCCAAACACCTTAACTGGGAAGTAAAGGATCATGTTGCCCTCGGAGAAAAATTGCAGGAAGGCCTCGATTTTGTCAACGCGGTCAAAGTTACCGGCTCCCGGTTCGTGGTTATGCGTGGTCAGATTGCGCGACTGCATCGGGCATTAACGCAGTTCATGCTTGACACCCATACGGATGAACATGGCTATATCGAACTTAACGTGCCTTACATAGTTAATCAGGATTCTTTGTATGGCACAGGACAATTACCCAAGTTCGAAGAAGATCAATTCAGAATTCAAGGTGAAGAGCTGGCTTACTATCTGATTCCAACAGCAGAAGTCCCTGTAACCAATCTGGTACGCGAGGAGATCCTTGAGCCAGACAACCTGCCAATGCGGTTCGTTTGTCACACACCTTGCTTTCGGAGTGAAGCGGGTAGTTATGGTAGAGACACAAGGGGCATGATCCGTCAGCATCAATTTGAAAAGGTTGAATTGGTGCAGATAACAGAGCCAGACCGATCGACTGGGGCGCTCGAAGAACTGACGCAGCATGCTGAATCGATCCTGCAGAAACTGGAATTGCCGTATCGAAAGGTAATGCTTTGTGGGGGGGACCTCGGGTTTTCGGCGGTCAAGACCTTTGATCTCGAGGTCTGGTTGCCCTCACAAAATACTTACCGGGAAATCTCTTCGTGCAGCCTATTCACAGATTTTCAGGCAAGGCGGATGCAGGC
>JASMER010000281.1 GCA_030752195.1 Gammaproteobacteria bacterium | reverse complement strand
AAAAGTCGTTGTGATCCCGCGTGGACAGGCGCTTAAAGGGGTAAGATCAGGCGAGTTTAATAATGCCATGTCTGTGATTGCGCTGCAGTGGCTGGAACTCAATCAGAGAACTCTCAATAAATCATGGGCCTAGTAGCACATGAGCCAGGGCGGTCCGGGAAAATTCCCATGACAATCCTGGCTGATTAGTTAAAATGACAGTTGTCGAGAATTGCCGTCAAAGCCGCATGAAAGCTGAGGGCTTTTGCCTCTAGGCGGTGAGTTACTTGAGGCTTTGAGTCTTCTGGCAGAGCGGAGTCGCATTATCCCGTCCTGTAGCTCTCCCTGCAAAATTATGAGAGCCGGCTAACGTCGCGCATGCCTGCTGGGGAGCCAGCGAAATCGTAAAAACATATTACAGAGAATCAATGCCAAAATCCGATTACAGTGTCGACCTGATCAAGCAGATGGCCGAATGCGACGCCAACTATATTCGCTTGCTCAAGCTGGTCCCCGAGATGAGCGCCTACCTTGACCGCTCCTTTTCGAATATTGCCTTGACCGATGAGGGTTCGGGTCGAGCGATTTCAGACGAAGAGCCTGAGAAGGCATTGGAAGGCCGGGTCACCCGTTTTTGTCTTGTGGACTTTGATTACATGGACGAAAGGAATGAGCCGGTTACGGTAGAGATTAAGATCCTTGAGGCATTCAAATACACCAGCACTCTGCAAATTGTGCAGAAGCCTGAGTTAACGCAATGGATGACCAACCCGTCCATGCTGGTGCGCGTTTACCATGACGCCAGCACCGCGGAAGTGGTTTCCTATCAGGGCCATCGTAATCTCAAGCCTCGTTATGCCAAGCCAAATCCCGAGATGTATCACTCGGATGAAAAAATGCAGGTGAATCAGTTTTTGGGCGAGTGGCTGACGCACTGTCTGAGTTCAGGTATTAGTGAAAAAGCGCCAGTTCTTGCATCTAAGTGAGTGAGTCAATGAAATGGCAGATGGCAAAAGATCAACACAGTCCGATTCGCATCGTTCAAATTACAGACACTCATCTATTTAGTGAGGGGTCGGGTACTCTTTTGAAGATGAACACCAAGCATAGTTTTCAGCAGGTGCTTGAGCTGGTCCGGATGCATGACAGCCCACCGGACCTTATCTTGGGTACCGGTGACATCGCGCAGGATGCTTCCGCCACAGCATATGAATACTTCAAGTCCAGTATCGGGGCGTTGAATGCGCCTTTTATGTGGCTGCCCGGAAACCATGACAACGCGCTGCTTATGCAGTCTCTGGCAGAAGGGACGTCGGCAGCATACAAGTACATGCAGTTAGGCAACTGGCTGATTGTCATGCTTGATACGAGCGTGGGCGGACAGGTGCACGGCACTCTCTCAGCGGAAGAGCTGGCGTTTCTCAGTGCCCAGCTCGACGCTTCGGAGCTCAGCGACTCAGTGGATCATGTCCTGGTCAGCATGCACCACAATCCCATCAGGGGCACAGCGGGCTGGATGAAAAACATCGGTCTACAAAATCCTCAGAAATTCTGGGAGACAGCCAAAACATCCAGCAAGCTCCGGGCGATAGTTTACGGTCACATTCATCAGGAGCTCGATTTCGAGCTCGAGGGCATCCGGTGTCTGTGTACCCCTTCCACCTGTATTCAGTTCAAACCTGATGTGGTCAACTTCGCGCTGGACAAGATGAACCCGGGCTATCGGAATCTGGTGCTTTATTCTGATGGCGCCATTGATACTCAGGTGGTACGCGTCGCGGGTGAGCAATTGGAAGCAGACTTCAGCTGCGGTGGTTATTAATCTGCTGTGCTTCTTGATTTCCGTCCCGGGATGTATCTCCTCTCCAGCTATTCGCTGTTTTGCTGAGACACTGTCATGCTCACTGAAATTCATATCCTGCATTTGCACGGATTTTTGAGCGCGCCGTAGTCCAACAAGGTCTGTTAGACGCTGAGCTAATGCGACGCCAGAGGAATGTCGGACCGGATTCACGCGCCGAGTCTTAAACATGTCTCTGCCGCCCGTGGCAGAACTTACGGCTTTTCAGTCAGGTGGGAATTCTATCTCGGTGATCATCAATACTGATGCATTGGCTAAGCTCATACTGTGACAACTGCTTACACCGGAGAGCTTAGAAAACTTGACTGCATGACGCTTAAACCTCCGAACTTTCCAGAGTAAAGTTGCGGACATGCTATGGGACTCTGGATCACCGTCTCACCGCTGTAAAGTTCAGTAAAACG
>JASMER010000280.1 GCA_030752195.1 Gammaproteobacteria bacterium | reverse complement strand
GGCTTAATCGACAGTCCTCTTCTGTTTCGTCTTTATGCCCAACTGTCTCGCTCTGATCGCCGTTTACTTGCGGGCGTATACGAAGTTCCGAGGCAGCAAAGCGCCCTTGAACTGCTCGCTTTATTTTCTAGCGGCAGGGTGCAGCAGCATGCGATTCGTCTGCCCGAGGGCGCGAGCCTGAGGACGGTGATGGCGCTGTTGGCAGAGCAAGAGGTACTAGAGCATCGCTCCACAGGGTGGCAGCAGCTGCAATCCGAACTGGACTTAGATTTTCCCTTTGCTGAGGGGGCCTTTTTTCCAGATACCTATTTTGTGCCCGAGGGCGCTTCGGATTTGAGTGTGCTTCAGCGGGCCCATGATGCCCTGCTTGTACACCTGCAAAATGCATGGAACTCTCGAGAGCCTGACTTGGCGATTGAGACGCCAGCCCAGGCGCTTGTGTTGGCTTCCATCATCGAAAAAGAAAGCGATGCACCTGAAGACAGACGTCAGATCAGTCAGGTCTTTCATCTGAGATTGAAAAAAAACATGAAGTTGCAAACAGACCCAACGGTGATATACGCACTTGGTGAGAGCTTTGACGGTGATATTAGACGTCGTGATCTGCGTGTTGACTCACCGTTTAACACCTATCGCTATAAAGGGTTGCCTCCGACACCGATCGCACTGCCTTCCAGGGCTTCTATCGACGCGGCGGTGAATCCTGCAGACGGGGATTTCCTGTATTTTGTCGCGCGAGGCGATGGCACCAGTCAATTCTCTCGTACGCTTGAAGAGCACAATGCGGCGGTGCGCCGATATCAGTTGTCGAAAGGGGACATATGAGGGGGCAATTCATCACGCTGGAAGGTTCTGAAGGCGCGGGTAAGTCCACAAATGTCGACTCCGTTTGTGCAATTCTCGACAGCGCGGGTATCGACTATTTGCGCACGCGTGAACCCGGAGGCACGCCAATGGCCGAGGCGCTACGTGATTCAATGCTGCATAAATGGGAAGAGCAGGTGAACCCGCTTGCAGAACTGCTGTTAGTGTTCGCGGCCCGCGCCCAGCATTTAGAGAACATAGTCAAGCCTGCATTGGACAAGGGTCGATGGGTGGTCTGTGACCGCTTCACCGATGCCTCGTTTGCTTATCAAGGATTTGGCCGCCAGCTTGATTTAACGAAGCTAGAAACTTTGGAGTTATGGGTGCAAGGCAGCCTGCAGCCAGATTTAACCCTCTACTTAGACCTTGCACCAGATGTCGCTGAAACGCGAATTGCGCACAGGCAGAAGGATCGCATGGAAGGCGAACAGCGGGAGTTCTTTGAAAGGGTGCGTGAGGGCTATTTGGCACGGGCCAGACAGTTTGAGCGTATTGTAACCGTAAATGCTGGGCGACCCTTAGCTGCTGTTCAAGTGGAGGTTGGCAGCGTGATTAATCGTTTTATACAGGATTCAAGACCCGTGGCTGATCGAAATGCCTGAGTCATATCCATGGCATGAGCAGGTGCTGACAGCCATAAAGCAAAGATGGCAGCAGGATGCGCTTCCTTCAGCCATTGGGCTCTCTTGTGCTGAGGGCTGGGGCGGACAAACCTTATTAACTGCAGCGACCTCGCTTTTGCTGCAACTGCCTCACGACAAAGATCCGGCAGAGCTTGCACATCCGGATCTATGCTGGATAGCGCCGGAAGGGGCAGAAATTAAGATTGATCGAATTCGTGCTTTGAATGCCTTCGCTGTGCAAACGCCGCAAATCGCGTCCAGGAAGGTGGTAGCAGTTCTCGATGCCCATCTGATGAACATCAATGCCTCGAATACCTTGCTCAAGACTTTGGAAGAACCTCCCTCAAACACGCATATTTTATTGTCTACCCAGTACTGGAGCCGATTATTGCCAACCATTCGCAGTCGATGCCAGTGCTTCCAGGTGCGTCCGTTGGCCGGTCAGGCAGAAACCTGGTTAAACCAGCAAGGCTTGTCCTTTTCTGCTCGGCACTTCGCCCAAGCAGGTTATGCACCCCTCTCAATGCGAGATCAATTTTCCGAGCTTGATGTAGATGACTGGCTTGTAAAGGCCGCGACTGCTTCCCACTTTGGATCCCTGGTTGATGATGCGATTGAGGTCGGACCTCCACTTTTGTTGGCGGCTTGGTATCGGGCTCTGATCCAACAGCAAAGTGAACGGCCCAGTCGAGTGCTACTGGCCTTTGCAGAAGAGCTGATGGATACCCGGCGCATGATTGAAACGTCGAATACAACGA
>JASMER010000027.1 GCA_030752195.1 Gammaproteobacteria bacterium | reverse complement strand
CAGAGACCAGCTGTCAAACGGGGGAGAATCGTGAATCGTACCTGGGGGCCACTGGCGAATCAGCTTCACGAGCGACACGATGCGTCTGACTTTAACCTGCGAACGCAGGACAGGATGGTCGCCTCGGAATCCGAAAATCCGCTCACTTTCTCTGAGCAACTCAAGCAGAAAAACTAAACCGGGCAGGCAAGACCGCCTTCGGGCCGGTTTACACACTGCACATACGCTCACTTATCTTGAGGCGTTAGCTTTCGCTGCCGTCGACAGCGCTCGGAGCAGTACAACACCTGATCCCAGTCTCGCTCCCACTTTTTACGCCAGCTGAATGCGCGCTCGCATACCGGGCAGATTTTTTGGGGTAGAAATGGTTTATGGTGAGGCATGGTCTAAGTGATCATCTTTAGTCTAGCCAGCGCGACCGGTAGCGGCCGTCTGCATCATAAATTTCTGTCTGCTTTGCCAGGTTGAAGTGACGACCTCCCCGAGGGTCAGCCCCGACACCGGCCAGATATTGCCAGTTCCCCCAGTTAGCGGCCACATCGTAATCAATCAGTTGGCTTTCGAACCACGCAGCGCCGTAACGCCAGTCCCCCTCAAGCTCATTGATCAGGCAACTTGCAGCAATCTGTCTGCCTCGATTGGAGAGGTAACCAGTGATACTCAGCTGTTTCATGCAGGCATTAACCAGCGGGTATTGAGTCTCTCCGCGACACCATGCGGAAAACGCGCCCGCATCAAAGCGGCCAGAAATCTGATGCGCAGCATTGCCGTTTTTTAAAAAGAGCTTCTTGCCGATTTTGAGCGCTAACCATTGAAAGTATTCGCGCCACAACAGCTCAATGTAGTGCCAATAAGTGGATTCATTGCGATCGCAGCGCAGCTCAAACTCGTTGAGCAGAGCAACTAAGCGTCGCACAGAAAAACAGCCCGAGTTAAGCCAGGCAGAAAATTTTGAGGAATTATCCCAACCGTCCAGCTCGTTCCTCACCAGCTTGTAGCTAAGAGGCAGTTCACCTGAGAAATAAGACTCTGCGTGCGCTCTGGCAGCGGCCTCTCCACCGATGAACCTCTGAGATGGGTCTGAATCCGCATCCACGGCCTCAAGTCCCAAACACCCTTTATCAAGCTCAATCGTCTCAGGTAAGCGCGCAGGCATGCCACGGGGTTCTTCCACGGCCATCTTTTCTGCCTTGCGACGAAACCGGGAGTATGTCTCTGGAATGTCTGACACCGGCATAGGCAACCCACTCAAATTAAAAAGTGTGTAGGTATCTATCGAGCTAAAAAGTACTTCAGGGAACCGCTCAATCAGCGCAGCGAGCTGAGCGAGCTCATCAGAACCAAACTGACGGGAGGTCACGACACGCTTAAACTGAACTTGCTCAATCAGTTCAGCAAGGACCACGATAGGGTCTCCCCTTAAAAGATGAAGAACACACCCCCTGCGTGCTAAAGAGTCGCGTAGATCGGCAAGTGACTGCTGGAGGAACTGCCAACGGAGCTTACCCATCGACGCCACACCATACCGGCCTTCAGTGAACCAGTCAGGATTGACGACAGTGACAAAAGCAAGTTCGCTGGACTGAGATGCCACACGCAGCGCCGGATTGTCGTCAAGGCGCAGGTCATGAGTTATCCAGTACAATGTACGCATGCAGTTGCTACGCTTAAGACGGACAATCAGATTCGCTTGGTCTAGCTCGCTCAAGCAGTCGTACTAATCGCATGAATTCCTCCTTCACTCCAACACAAAAAGCTGAACTCCCTGTTTGGCTGCGTCAGGATATGCGGTCGAATCATGCCGGCGAAACGGGCGCCGTATACATATACCGGGGCATCTTATCGGTCAGCAAAGACGAGCAAGTCCGTACTTTTGCTCAAGAACACCTTGCGACTGAAGAGACTCATCTTGAGTTAATTTCGAATGAACTACCCGTATGTCATCACAGCGTATTCCTACCGCTGTGGAAGCTGGCTGGCTACTTGACTGGTGCCATTCCGTCGCTCTTCGGAAGCAATGCTGTTTACGCAACCATCGATGCAGTAGAAACCTTCGTGGGCGAACACTACCTCGAGCAGATAGATCGCCTTAAGGCAGAAGCGTCCTATCCTGAGCTTCGGACCCTACTGGGAAAATGCAGAGACGACGAGATCGACCATCGAGACGAAGCTCGTGATGCTCAGAGCGTAGGCAGAAACCCATTCTTAAGGGGTTGGTGCTGGCTTGTGGGGGCAGGGTCTAAGTATGCAGTTATGCTCGCGCGGTGGCGCTGATTTATAAAAATATACAATATTTCATGTACTTGGAAAACAAATGAGAATCATTTGCATTTGGTATCGATAATCATTAAACTTGCGGCCCATTACTCATCCTTATCTACACAGGAACGCAAGAGATGACCCACAGCAAGAAAATACTATGTACTGCCATTGCGACCGCTTTAGCGATGTCAAATAGCGCGTTTTCGCAGGTGGAAGAAATCACCGTCAGCGGAACTCTTCAGTCAAATGTCGTGAATTCTATGTCACCGCCGCTGCCACTTTTAGACACCCCTCAAGCGGTAGCGATACTCTCGTCGGAGGAAATCAGGTCAAGGGGCTTCAGAGAGCTGGGGGATATAGTGCGTTACACCGCGGGTGTAAATCAGTCACAAGGTGAGGGTCACAGGGACTCGGTCGTCTTCCGTGGAGTGAGGTCGACCGCGGATTTCTACCGAGACGGATTGCGTGACGACGTACAGTATTTTCGATCGCTCTACAACGTCGAGCAGGTCGAGGTCCTTCGCGGACCAAACGCCCTACTATTCGGTCGAGGTGGAACCGGCGGCTTGATAAACCGAGTGACCAAGAAAGCAATGATTGGTCAGAGTGGAGGCTCGTTCGACGCGGGCAGCGACACTTTCGGTGCGTTTGACGTCGCCGCGGATTTCAACATACAAACCAGTGAAAGTTCCGCTCTCCGCATCAACGCTCATCGGGATTCATTGGAGAATCATCGGAATTTCTATGATGGTCAACGAGTGGGATTTAATCCTACTTTTAGGATGGAGTTAGGCCAAGATACCACTATCGACCTTTCTTATGAGCACGCGAACCATGAGAGATTCATTGATAGGGGTATTCCTACTCAAAATGGCGTACCAGTCGAGGGATTGGCGGACGTGGTATTCGGGACTCCTGATCTCAACGTGCAACGCCTGACAGCTGACATCTTACGAGGCAGCCTATCAAGGGAATTCTCTAACAGCAGTCGCCTCAACGTAAACGTCCAATACGACTCATTCGAGAAGTTATACCAAAACCTGTACGCTTCCGGGTTCGACGGCGACGTGGTCACCATGGATGGCTATAAGGATCCCACGACCCGAGAAAACTTGTTCCTTGATGCTAACTATGTCACCGAATTTGGAATGGGCGCGGTTGACCATGCGCTTTCGATTGGTGCGCAAGTTGTAAGTACAGACAATGCTAATCACAGATTCAACACTTATTGGTCAACCACCAGTGACGACAATGAGAAGTTTAACATTTCGAATCCGATGGACTTCACGGTAAATTCTGCAGGGCAGCCGACTAGTGTTGACTACACTTCAGATTTGAACAACTCAACCATGTCTGAAATCGACGTAACGTCGATTTATATACAAGATCAAATCAACATCGGAGAAAACCTCATCTTGATGTTGGGAGGACGGTTGGACCAATTCGACATAACAGTCAATGATGTAAAAGCCGGGTCTTCTCAGAGTAGACAAGATGATCAATTCTCTCCGCGGGCGGGTCTGATATTCAAACCTCAAGACTCTCTTTCACTTTACATCAGCTACAGTGAAAGCTTTCTCCCTCGATCCGGAGAGCAATATAAAAAGCTTTCCGCTAGCTCTGCAAGGCTCGACCCCGACGTGTTTGAAAACACCGAATTCGGAGTCAAGTGGGATATAGCTCCCGGCCTGATGTTCGCAGCCGCCTACTTTCAAAATGACCAAACGCAGGCCGTGAGAGACAGCGTAACCGGTGAGCAAGCGGAAATAGTTGGGCTACAGGTCGATGGATTTGAGCTTGAATTAAAGGGCCAGCTTAACGACTCACTGTCCGTTGCGGCAGGCTATACAAGCATGGACGGAACCACCTCTTCGGGAGGTGAGCCAAGAGAGTTGCCTGAATCTACTATGCATTTATGGGCTAACTACCAGGTCAACGCACAGTTTGGGTTGGGGGTCGGTTTTGCATATCAGGACGAGCAGAACATCAAAAACAACAAGCCCGGGCTCATCTTACCTGACTATACGCGATGGGATGCGGCCGCATACTACAATGTCTCTGACGATCTTGAGATCAGGCTGAATGTCGAAAACCTTTCAGACGAGCTCTATTTTCCATTCTCCCACAGCACACACCAAGCTTCTGTGGGTAAGGACCTTAACGCGAGGCTATCGATTACTCGGCGTTTTTAAAATTAGGTGGCATAAACCAAAAAAAGGCCCAAGGATGGGCCTTTTTTTCGACTCAAACATGCATTTCAATGAGTAGCGTCATGGCAACGGGACAGTTCAAGAAAGAATCACTATAGCTTTCTCAAACTGAACCCGCCTAAAACATCCATAGGAAACAAATTTTTGGACGCCGGGATTCATCACTCACCCTCGTGTGACCGGTTCCAAACTCAGGCTAGACTCATTGAGCCATAAGCGGCCGACCTTCACGGCTGCCTCTTGTTTCTTTTTGGCTACCAAGTCAAATAGGTCACCATTTTGCCCTACCAACTGATGCGGCACTCCCTGCTCTGACGCCAATCGGGCATTCGCCCGCATGTGTATGTTCTCCCCGTGCACCGGAATAGCAAGATGCGGACGGGTCCACTGATACATCTGAGCCAACTCTGACGCACAGGGGTGCCCCGAGGCGTGAAGGGGAATGTCGGATTCATCAGCAAGGGTCACTGTAATCCCACGAGCACGAAAGGCAGCGACCAGTGCGTTGACCTGCTTCTCGTTGCCGGGAATAGTCATCGTACTGAAAATTACATGATCGCCTGCCGACAAGTTGACGTCAGGATGACTGTCTACTGCCAGTCGCTGCAGAGCCGCTCCGGTTTCACCTTGACTGCCCGTCGCCACGAGCAGCAGCTCTTCCGGCAGCAGATAGCCCAGATCAAAATTATCCACCACCGTAAAATTCTCTTCGAGATAGCCCGACGCACGCGCACTGGCCACCATACGATGCAGAGATCTGCCAAGCAGCCCCAGATACCTGCCGGTGACCTGTGACACATTGCCGAGCGTCTGCAGTCGCGCCACGTTGCTTGAAAAGCATCCGACTACCACCCGCTGCGGGGATTCAGCGATGATCCGATTCAAGCCATTGAACAACTCAGACTCTGACACCGAATGGCCGGGCTTGGTGGCATTGGTCGAATCACAGACGATTGCATCAAGACCAGACCGGCCTAGCGCCTGATACAGCGGCGGGCGCACGGGTTCTCCGGCGATCGGAGCGGAATCAATTTTCCAGTCAGCGGTATGCAACACCTTGCCTACAGGTGTGCGAATGAGCAGTCCATGGGTCTCCGGCGTACTGTGCGTGATCGGTAACCACCTGACCTGGAACGGACCCAGCTGAATCTCCTCGCCTGTCGACACAGTGATAATCGGTGCATCGAGTCCTTTTTCTCGCAGCTTTCGAAGCAGCACGTTGCGGGTAAAGCGTGTCGTGTAGATGGGACACTGGAATTGGTCCCACAGATGAGCAATCGCGCCAATATGGTCTTCATGGGCATGAGTTGCAATCAGGGCCACCAGAGACTCCGCCCGGTTGCTGATGAATGAAGGGTCCGGTAATTCTATGCGATTGCCCGCACCCGCCCCGTCAGGACACTTTTCAAACGTGACCCCACAGTCCACCATCAGCCAGCTGCCCGCATGACCGTATAGGTTCAGATTCATACCGATTTCCCCGCATCCACCGAGCGGTAAAAACCAGAAGTCTTTATGGTTAGGTTGCATGAAGAGCCTGAATTCACCAGAGCAAGCGCTCACCCACGTCTAACCATACGGGAATGGTGAAAAAAGCGACTACCGTCTGCAGGGTAATGATGTTGGCCATAAGGCTCACATCCCCGCCGAGTTGTCGGGCCAGAATGTAAGCGGAGGGCGGGGCGGGGAGGCAGGTCAACAGCAGCAAAACGGCCGCAAGATCAGAAGACACGGTGAACAATTGCGTAGCCACGGCCACCAAAGCTGGAAAAACCAGTAACTTGCCAAGCAAAGCAACAATCAGTTGCCAGCTCTGCCGGCCGAAAGCCATAAAACGAATCCCTGCTCCCACAGCCAAAAGCCCCAGCGGCAGCGCAGGCTGACTGAGCACATCCAGGAGCTCCAGAACAATCTCCGGCACATTTACCTCGTACAGCCCCAGAACGGTCCCAATCAAACAGGCAAGCACCAGCGGATTAGTCAGCACACTGCCCGTTACCAGGGTGATTCGATTGCCATCACGACCTCGCACGGTGATAGCGATCACGCTCAACACGTTCACTATCGGGATATAGACAAGCAGGCAAAGCGCTGCAAGCCCCAGCCCATTGTCCCCATAAAGAGCTTCGATGCAGGCGAGTCCGATGTAGGTGTTAAATCGGATGGCGCCCTGATACACAGAGCCCAGCGACTCACGCCTCTCAGCAATGAAACGGTGTAAGCCGATAAACAACAGAGTGAAGACGAGCAGAGCCAGCCCCAGCGACAGACCGACATCAAGCAGTTTTGGCGCTTCAAACCGAGTTGCTGAGAGTCGTGAGATCAGCAGAGCCGGAAAAAACAGGTAGTAGGTCAAACGCTCCAGCCCCTCCCAAACCGACCGAGAAGAGACTGGCGTCCGACTCACAGCAAACCCCAGCACAATAATGCAAAAAATGGGGACTAGGGGCTCCATAATCATGGCAGCGGATCATAGCCTGCCTGTGGCCAATCGGCCAGAGCCGGGACACGCCCGCACCGTGCCCGTGTTAGACTACTGCATGCTGAAGATTTCGGTTGCGCTGTTTTAGAATAACAATCCGAAACACAAACATGAGCACGGCGTTATGAATATCAAACAAGTGATCAAGCCCGCGGGCCTCTGTGCAATTCTGGCGACACTAGATCACTGTGTGCCACAGAAAACTGAGGATCTGGCCTTGCAGGTTATTCCCGACAGCCCTCCGAAAAATGTTATCTACATACTCTCTGATGACCACCGCTACGACTTCATGGGCTTTACCGGCAAAGTGCCCTGGTTGAAAACACCGAACCTGGACCGCCTCGCGGCGGAAGGCGCGTATTTTCCCAACGCCTATGTGACCACGGCACTGTGTTCACCCAGTCGCGCTTCTATCCTGACAGGTCTGTACTCGCACAGTCACATGGTTGTCGATAACGCTGCGCGGGATCCCGGCAACTTGACATTTTTCCCAGAATACCTCCAGGCAGCAGGTTATCAGACCAGCTTTTTTGGAAAGTGGCACATGGGCAATCATTCTGACGAACCACAACCGGGTTTTGATCACTGGGAAAGTTTTCGGGGTCAGGGTGTTTACTACGGCCCCACCCTGAACATCAACGGTGAACGCATCGATTATGATGAGCAAACCTATATTACTGACTTACTCACCAGCCACGCCGTTGACTGGCTAGAGAACAGGAACACGGAGAAGCCTTTCTTTTTATACCTGTCTCATAAAGCAGTTCACTCGCAATTCCAACCTGCGCAGAGGCATCGGGACATTCACCGGGACGAATCCATTGTTCTGCCCGACTCTTTCAACACACCACGATATGGCGAACCCGCCCTTCCCTCTGCCAGCGCGACCGGCGAGCCTCTGCGGGGTAGAGACTACTACGGCCAGAACAGACTCCCGGACTGGGTGAAGGCGCAGCGGGAGTCGTGGCACGGTGTGGATTATATGTACCACGGCGATATTAGCTTTGATGAATTTTTTCATCGCTATACCGAGACGCTGATGGGCGTCGACGATAGTGTCGGGGCGGTGCTGGACTATCTTGACGCCAGCGGTTTGGCGAAAGACACACTGGTAATCTACATGGGTGACAATGGATTCTCATTTGGCGAGCATGGTCTGATCGACAAAAGGCATTTCTATGAAGAATCTGCAAAGGTACCCCTGCTGGTCAGATGGCCGGAAATGCTAGAAGGTGGCCAGCCAATCAACCAGCTGGTACAAAACATCGACATCGCCCCAACCATACTCGAAGCCGCCGGGTTAAACGCGCCAGCTCATATGCAGGGTGCCTCACTCTTGCCCCTGCTGTCTCGCGGCGGGACAGACTGGCGGGATCGGATTTTTTATGAATACTACTGGGAAATGGACTTTCCGCAGACCCCTACCATGTTCGGTGTGAGAACTGAGCGCTATAAGTACATCCGCTATCACGGCATCTGGGACACCAATGAATTTTACGATTTGCTGAACGATCCGGGCGAAACCAATAATTTGATCGACGCCCCGGAGCATCAGGACCTCATCATCGAACTAGCAACCGAAGTCTACCAGTGGCTGGAAGAGACCGGTGGTATGCAAATACCTCTGAAGAACGTCGTTCGCCCAAAATTCGGCGATCACAGGAACCAGTCTGTACTTTAGATGGAATACTTTGCTGTCATTTTATTCGCAATAACCACCTATGCGACACCCGGTCCCAACAACACCATGATCATGACGTCGGGCCTCAACTACGGGATTCAGCGGAGCATGCCCCATTACCTGGGCATAATCTTAGGTTTTCCAACAATGGTCATCGCTGTTGGTCTTGGACTGGCAACGCTGTTCGATCAAATTCCCTTGTTTCATGTTTTGCTCAAGATCACGGGAGCAGTATATTTAACTTTTCTCGCGTGGCGAATCGCTACTGCACCCGTCTCCGAGCTAAGCGCAGGTGAAGGAAAACCATTTACCTTCATTCAGGCAGCCGCCTTTCAATGGATCAATCCCAAGGCATGGGTAATGGCGGTTGGTGCCATTGCTACTTACACCGCAGTAGACAGCAACTACGGCATTCAGGTAATAACGATCGCACTGATTTTCCTTATTTTCGGCGCACCTTGCTCACTGCTCTGGTTATGGTTTGGCGCGTCTCTCAAGCGCTTTCTGCAAAAATCCGATTCGGTGAAAAGATTTAATTACGCGATGGCAGCTCTGTTGATGACATCGTTGCTACCCGTTTTTAATGAGTTGTTCAGGCAAATCTGAGCAAGACCAGACCAAGGAGACAGTTATGCAGTTTCTCATTATCGCTTACGATGGTACTGACAGCGAAGCTCAAGCAAGACGAAGTGCAGCAAGACCTGCTCACATCGACAAGGCTCAGGCACTGCTCGCGGGCGGCCATGTGCTCATAGGCGGCGCCATTCTGAACGAAAAGGAGGAGATGATTGGCTCCTCTCTGGTAGTGGAATTCGAAAGCCGCGAGGCATTGGATCAGTGGTTGCAGAATGATCCGTATGTAACCGGCAATGTCTGGCAAGATATCACCGTTCAGGCTTTTCGCACCGCAGTGAAATCCTGAACCGCACCCTTGCGAACCTGAACAGACAGATAGTCAATGACTACAGAAGTCAGGGCTTTTCAAAAACCAGAATAAAGCGATCTGTTTTGCCCTGCAGATCTTCGTCAAAGACGATCCGTGTACGATCGTCCGCGGGGTTTCTCAGCGACAGATCACTTCCCACATACGTAAAACCCTGCTCAATGATGTCATCACGCAAAGTCACCTCATCAATGCGATGCAAATCGTTGACTGCCTCATCAGCCATACCCGGCTCACCGGCATGATCCACTACCACGAACCTCCCGCCGGATTTCAGGGCGTCAAGCACTTGCTCATAAAAATAAGCAACGTTGGCTGCAGGACCGACTGGTACGTAGGAATTACCATCATATCGCTTCGGAATCACATACAGATCGTGAAGTGCCATCACAATTAGCGCGCCATCAAGACTCTCCTCGGTTAAAGCCAGGTTGATACCGCTGTGGGTGTGCATCACGACATTTTTCGGCATTCCATTGTCAAAGCGATCCTGAAGAATGTTAGTGCCCCACTGTTCAAACCCGGAATTGTTATGAAGTATGGCTTGCCCCTGAGTTCCGACCAGACGAGCGAGTAGATCACTGTAGTATCCGCCCGAGCCAAAGATATCTATGACGATATCCCCGGTATGTAGATTCAGCCACGGGATCACCTTTTCCGGTCGACTGCGAGCGTCCCGCTCAAGGTCTGCGGCCAGACGGTCTGCCTGTGCCATAGCGCGTAGGACAAACTCCTCGGTAATCTGCTCGGCCTGCACTTGCCCGGCAAGACTTAGACAGATCAGAATCGGACTCGCAAACAGGGCAATTTTCATGGTCAGCAACTTAGCGCTAATAGCCTTTATCGAAGTCAATCGTGTGCAACAGCGCTTGACCGCTGCAGTATCGTTCATAGTTCTGCAAGAACAGGCCTGCAATGTCATCGGGCTGACTTACCGCTGCAATATGGCCGGTGATTGTCAGATTAGGCACCGACCACAGGACACTGTTATTGGGCAACGGTTCCTGCTGAAAAACATCCAGCACCGCCCCGGCAATTTTTTGCGTCTTCAGGGCGACCACGAGATCGTCCTCAACAATAAGATTGCCGCGCCCAACGTTGATCAGCAACGCGTCCGTTTTCATTGAATCAAATGCTTCGTTATTCAGTAAGCCGGTCGTAGCGGGCAAGTCTGGAAGAAGGCCGAGGACATAATCTGAGTCCCGCAGGAATTCGGTCAGCTCTCTCGGTGCAAACACCTGCTGGAAGCCCGGGTGTGAGTTCCCGCTGCTGTTTAATCCCGTACAGCGCACACCGAGCGCTGAGCAAGACTCCGCGACTGCTGCACCGATTGAGCCCGTACCCATAATGCCAAGTGTTTTGTCGCGAAGACTGCCACTGACTTTATTATCCCATAGCCCGGACAACTGATTCTGCCAACGCTGGCGTAGCCGGCCTTCATGGGCTAGCAAATGGGCGAGCACATATTCAGACATCTGCTGACCGAAAATCCCTTTTACGCCAGTAAGCACATAGCTTTTATAAGCATGTTGGATGAGGGGGGTCACACCGGCCCAAGTTGATTGCACCCACCGCACTGGCGGAGCAGAATCCATGAGCTGCGCAAGAAAGTCCGGCCTGCCCAGGACTACTTCTTCTCCATGATAAGACTCTTGCACAAGCTCTTTGCGGCTCGCGACGTTAATGTCGGCAGATGCTCCAAGCTCACTGCTGATGATTGACCTGAACCGATCAGCATCAAGAGCTGCAATAAAAATTGAAGGCGAAGACATTATACGACCAAGCAGCGATCCGGGCAGCCACTACTGACCAGACGCCAGATACTCCATGGTCAATCCAACTGCCCCGCCAGCCGAGAATCCGCGCCAGTAGGTGTGGTCCTCAGTTTCCTGCCCATTTCTCACTGAGTAAACAGCATCAGCACCGTCCGGCACGAGTTCTAAATAGTCCAGCTTCTCCACGTCGCCTTTGAGGTAGTAATCGAAATAGGCGGTAACAAAATGATCCATGATGTTATTCATCCGGACGTTATCCCAAACCGGATCGGTATAGTGCCCTGACCCTATCTGACCTTCACTGGCCTGCACCTCAACGGGAACAGGAATAGGGGCGGCTGCATTGTGCCCGGCATTTTTGAATGTCAAAAGATAGCGGTCGCTATTAACCGCCCCTTCAAAAATTGCCCTCGTTCCGTTGGCGTATCCCGATACCGCATCCGCGCTACCGGCAATGTAAAGAGTCGGCACAGTAATACCTGCCAAGCCGTCTGCCCGCCACAAGCCATTATTCATGCCCCATGGACCCACCGCAACCCCTGCTTTGATCCGTGGATCCAAATTGTTATTAAATTCTGGATTGCTTTCGGCATGCTCTGCTAGCAGTCCATTGGGCGGCGCCATGAACGAGTCGACCATCTCAGGGTTATATGCCCCACCCAGATTATTAATCAAACCGTAGCCACCCATTGAGTAACCAATAATCCCAGTGCTGTCGGTGTCGATCATTCCAGAAAGCGGCCCAGACTCTTCAACCTCGGCCAAATTCGCCAATACGAATCGCTGGTCAAGCGGTCGGTTGTACAAGGTTGAAAAAAAGTTCTGTTCACTCTCGTAGGTGCTGTCGGTATGATCAATCGAGGCCACAATATAGCCTTTGCTGGCTAGACTTTCAGCAGTGTGGCTCACCAAAAACCGATTACCCGGGTGGCCATGAGAGATGATTACCAGAGGATACGGCGCGTTGCTTCTGTCAGGGCCTGCTCCTCGCACCGCCCGACCTCGCAACTGCGCGACAATCTCGGGATTGCGAGTGATGGCTTCGTAGGTGACGCCGGGGTCTTGCCCGTTCAGATCAGCGGGATACCACAACTCGACAGTCAACGAACGATCGTAGATGATATTGGCACTGCCACGCTGAGTATTAACCACATCGACTCTATCGCGAGCGATCATCTCCAGCGTATTGACACCAATGTCGTATTGTCCGAAGTGCGCGAGTTCGGGCGCGTCTCCGCGGACGACATCGATCCGATTTGACTGAGCGGCCACTGTCGCGGAAAAGATAGCACTCACAGCGCCGAGATACACCCTGTTCATACCTGCCTCACGAGTCCTTGCAGTCTAACCGAGCCCCGTAGCGGAGAACGGTAGGGGTTAGACTAGTTGAACTGGTGTTGATATGCCAGAGCACGCTCCTCTTTGCTGTCGGTGTGCCCCTTGAAATCGTGAAGGATCAGATAAAGAGAAGGGATCAGGAAAAGCGTAATCGCGGTAGCGAACAGGACACCAAAAGCCAGCGATATAGCCATCGGTATGATAAAAAATGTTGCGGGATTTGCAGTTGCCATTAGCGGCACTAGGCCAATGAAGGTTGTTATCGAAGTCAGAATAATCGGTCTGAATCGCATGGCACCTGCTTTCGAGACCGCTTCCACCATCCCAACGCCCTCATCGCGCAAGCGATTTACGGTGACTACCAGCACAAGGCTGGCATTTACCACAACACCACTGAGCGCAATGATGCCCAGAATGGAGAAGAAGACTAGGGCTTCCCCCATGATAAAGTGACCGAAAATGGCTCCAATAGCGCCGAAGGGAATCACGCTCATGATCACGAGAGGCTGCAGGTAAGATTTTAGCGGAATCGCAAGCAAGGCAAACATAATCAACATAGCCACCGGAAACAGGGTGTACAACTCATCTAAAGACTCCGCCTGTCGCTCTCCTTCTCCTCCGACCACCATATCAACGTCCATCTCACGCGCCCATCGCGAACGGTACTTCGCGAAGATGTCCCGGCGTATTTCTTCGGGTTTGACCACCGACCGGTCTACATCGCCACGCACTGTGATGATGCGGCGACCATCTTGCCGATTGATGCTCGAGTAGCTATTTCCGAGAGAGTAGTCGGCCACACTCAGAAAAGGCACCTCGGCTCCCGATGGCGTTCGTATAAGCAACTCCTCGAGGTTCCCGAGTGACTGACGCTCTGGTTCAGGATATCTGACCATCACGCGGATATCATCACTGCCGCGCTGGATGCGCTGAGACTCGGAGCCATAGAAAGCTTGTCGCACCTGAGTTGCCACATCATTCAAGGTCAAACCAAGAGTTTTACCACGGTCCAGAATTTGAATCTGAACCTCTTGCTTACCGGCCCTGAACGAGTCTGACACATCAAAGACACCCGGATAGCGCATGAGCTCTTCACGCAGCTGAGTCGATACTATCTTCAGATTCTCTTCACTGCGACCTTCTAGGCGAAAATTAATAGCGTCTCCGGCTGAAAAGGCATCAGACTGAAAATTAAGCTCTGTTGCATCTGCGATGATGCCGACTTTTTCCCGCCAACGGTCCCGGATTTTAGCAGAGCTTATTTGCCCACGATCGTAAAATGGTGCCAAATACATCACAACTTCAGCAACTTCGCTGCTGCCAGCACTTCGCTGCCCGCCACCAGGCCCGCCCTTGGGTGCAGTGCCGCCAATAATGGTTAGCACACTGTCTACGATACTTTCAGTTTCTGCCGGGGCTGCTCCCGAGGCTTTGAGAGCGATAAGTTCTTCTTCCAACTCAGTTCTTAATTCCAGTGCCTTCTCCTCAATAAGTTCTGCGGCTTGTTCGGTGAGGTAAGCCGGCACTCCGGCAGGCATCCGGACCTGAGCGTAAATGGTATCCCCCTCAATGGAGGGCATGAACTGAAAGATAACTCGACCGCTTATAACAAGTGCCAGAACAACCATTATAACGCCCGTGGCCGATGCCCACGCAGCATATCGATATTTGAGGACCTTGCGAAGCGCTCGTCGATAGCTGTGCTCGGCAAAATGTTCCATGCTATCCGCAATCCTGGTCTGAAAATTTTGCCAAACAGTCACCACTCGACTGCCATCACCAAAATAACCCTTCGTCCTACGATGAGCTATGTGTCCCGGCAAAATCAGTTGTGATTCCACCAGCGATGCGATGAGGCAGAACACCACTGTACCACCGATAACCTGTGAGAAAGCGGCAAAACCACCGGATTGCATCAATAATGGCAAAAATGCTGCAATAGTAGTTAAAACCCCGAAAATAACTGGGACAGACACTTCGACGGTGCCCTCGATGGCAGCATCTTCTTTGCTGAGCCCTTTTTGCTCAGCCGCATGAATCCGCTCTCCCACTACAATCGCATCATCTACTACGATACCCAATACCAGAATAAAACCCATCACTGTAAGAGAGCTGATCGTCAGTCCGATGGCCGGGAACACGATCAG